>CAJOFK010000025.1 GCA_905234015.1 uncultured Ruminococcus sp. | reverse complement strand
GTAAAGCCGTTAATCTTCATCGAGCGTGTATATCCCGCGTTTTCAGCTTCCTCGGGAACCGTATTGGCATAAACTATAAAAGCGCTCGCCAATACCGCCGCTGTGAAAATCACACCGAACGCAAGTATAAGCGAGAGCCTGCTCTTCATTTTTTCTCGTACCGTTTGCATAATCAGCCTCCTGATAACAGACTTATATTATATAAACTAAATTACTATTATACTTTTATATTATACCATAAAAGCGTAAATCTTCGCTATTGCTTATCCTACAAAATTCCGGGGCTATATTTATGCAACCTGCACAAGATGTGAAAGCTATTCAAGTTTTAAGTTATTTATAGAGAAAAAGGGCTTGCCGAAGCAAGCCCGTAAAAAATCTTTTTTAAATTGCTTTAAGCGCGTTTTCGAGGTCGCTGATAATATCCTCAACATCCTCGATTCCTACGCTGAGTCTCATCATATCGGGAGCAACTCCGCCCGCTCTCAACTCGTCGTCGGTCATCTGGCGGTGGGTTGAGCTTGCAGGATGAAGAATACTCGTTCTCGCATCGGCTACATGAGTAACAATCGCGCAGAGCTTAAGGTTCTTCATAAACTCCTCGGCAGCCTTTCTGCCGCCCTGAACTCCGAAGGAAAGAACTCCGCAGGAGCCGTTAGGAAGATATTTTTTACCGAGCTCGTAGTACTTATCGCCCTTTAAGCCGCAGTACTGAACCCACGCAACCTTTTCGTGAGCGTTTAAGAACTCGGCAACCTTCTGAGCGTTAGCGCAGTGCTTAGGCATACGGACATGAAGCGTTTCCATTCCGAGATTTAAAAGGAAAGCGTTAAACGCGGAGGGAGAGCTTCCGAAATCTCTCATAAGCTGAGCTACGCACTTAGTAATATACGCGCCGCCGAGTCCGAATTTCTCAGCGTAAACGATACCGTGATAGCTCTCGTCGGGAGTAGTAAGTCCCGGGAACTTATCGGCGTGCTTAAACCAGTCAAACTTACCAGAGTCAACAATCGCGCCGCCTACCGAGGTAGCGTGACCGTCAAGGTATTTTGTGGTTGAGTGGGTAACGATATCCGCGCCCCACTCAATCGGACGGCAGTTTACGGGAGTAGCGAAGGTGTTGTCGATAATAAACGGAATACCGTTTTCGTGCGCAACCTTAGCGTACATTTCAATATCAATTACCGCGAGCGCGGGATTTGCGATAGTTTCACCGAAAATCGCCTTGGTATTCGGCTTGATTGCCGCGCGAAGCTCATCCTCGGTGCAGTCGGGCTCAACAAAGGTAAAGTCGATACCCATTCTCTTCATCGTCACCGAGAACAGGTTAAAGGTTCCGCCGTAGATTGCGGCACTCGATACAACGTGGTCGCCTGCGGAAGCAATATTAAATACCGCGAAGAAGTTAGCTGCCTGACCTGAAGAAAGCAGCATAGCCGCCGAACCGCCCTCAAGGTCGCAAAGCTTTTTTGCGACATGATCGCAGGTGGGATTTGCAAGACGTGTATAGAAATATCCGCTCGCCTCGAGGTCAAAAAGCTTACCCATATCCTCGCTTGTATCGTATTTAAAGGTTGTGCTCTGAATAATCGGGAGAACTCTCGGCTCTCCGGTAGTAGGCGTATAGCCGCCCTGAACACATTTTGTACCGTTCTTAAAATCACTCATTTTTATTCCTCCGTTTATTTTACTTTTACTTTTATATTGAACTTAACGCCGTTTACCTTAAGCGTAACCGTTGCGCTGCCCTTTTTATATCCCTTAATATATACGGTCTTAGCGGTCTTTTTAGATACCGCCTTAGCTACGCTCTTATTCGTAGTCGAGTAGACGTTATTAAACCCGGGAGCTTTTCCGCTGATATTAACCTTCAGCTTTTTGCCTGCCTTTACGGGATAGGTTTTTGACTTATTGAACTTAGCGCCGTTCACCTTAATTGACGGGTCGGACGTAACGTTCACCTTGCAGGTAAGGAAGCTGCCGTTTGAAAGCACCGCGTAAATCTCAGCCTTACCCTTTTTAAGCGCCGTAACCTTACCGCCGTTTACTTCGGCAACGCTTTCGTTCGAAGAACCCCAGCTCAGCACGGACGAGTTGCTTACGGTAAGCTTAGACGAAGCCCCCGCCTTAAGCGATAAGCTCGTGCGTGAAATTGAGGGAGCGTTTACCTTCGGGTAATGCGAGGCGTTATTAAGCTCTACGAAGTACGCGTTTACCGAGCTCTCCTCACCGTAGGGATCGTCGGGATTATACGGATAGGAGTCGGAATCCGGACTGTTCGAAGCCGCGTACAGCTCATCGTCGTAGTAATATTCCTCAATGTTAATATTGAAGCCGATGAAACCGCCCTGAACGGTCGTCCCTATAAGCCGCTGCGCGGATAAATCGTTGCGGTAGCAATAACCGTTTTCTATAATCTTATCATTAGCTACGTCGTATGTAAAGATGTCGCCGTAATCCTCAACGAATGAGCCTAAGCAGAATACGCCGTTTTTATCAAGTCCGACGTTGCCCGAATAGAGCTTCAGGGTAAAGTCGTCGGAATATTTTTCAGACTCAAAGTCGGAGCTTTCAAGCTTAAGCGAAGATTTTTTCCACGCCTTTCCGTCGAACACAACCGCCTTAGGGAGCTCTCCGCTCTTAACGGCGCCCCAGAAGCCGACGAGCTTTCCGCCGTATTCGATAAAGCTTGAATACGCTCTTCCCTCGGGAAGCTTTGCGGTTTTTGAGAACGTTTTCTTTGAACTGTCGTAGGAGTATACGCTGTCGATAAGCTCAACCTTCTGCTTTATAAAGCCGCCGATAAGATAAAACTTTCCTTTTAATACTCCGAGCGACGCGCCCTCGGCGCATTCGTCGGGAACCTCGCACAGCTTTTCCGCCTTCATCTTCGCTAAATCATAGCAGCAGAAGTAGGTATCATAGCCGAGCGTATAGTAACTGCTCTTTGTTTTAATATCGTTTCTTAAAATAAAGTAGATTTTTCCGTTGCTGTATACAGCCGAGGTTATGGTGAAGCTCTCGTTTTTAATCAGGGACTTCATATCCATTATAAACATCTCGTCCGTATACACATATTTTTTCGTAGCCGTAACCGTTTCAAGCATTCCGACGGCTCCGGTGATTGAGTCTACAAAATACGCCTTGTTGCCTGCGGGAACCGCAATTAAGCTGCTCGTATCATACGGCGCGCCCTCAACGCATTTTGCCTTTTCAAGCGTCGTTTTATTGGTAAGAAGCGCCTCGTAGGTATCAAAGCCGTTCTTGTTTTCAACCTTAAGGCTGATGATATGGGTGTTGTAGCCGTTGTCCTTTATAATAATGCTGTCGGCGTCCTTGGAGATAACGCTTACCTCCTCGCCGTCGGCGTAAACCTTAGTGACCTCTTTAAACAGTCCCTCGATTTTAACGTTGCCGTCATTATTGTAGGATACGCTCGAAATCATCGGCGGAACCTTCTCGGTAGTATCGAGGGTAAGCGCCTTAGCGTTTTTAGTTTTATTCTCAAATTTCGGGCTAACCTTACCCGAGCTCTTTACGATATTCGCGATTTCCTTAGCGTTTGCGTCGGGATAAGCCTGAGCTACCAGCGCCACCGAACCGGTTACCATCGGAGTCGCCATAGACGTACCGGACATAAAGTCGTACTTACCGAAATCTTCTTCCTCAGCGGATTGATTGCTTACGGCTAGGTCATCAATATTAAACTCGCCTTTTGTTCCGACTAAGAATACAAGCTTTCTTTCCTTTGATTTATCGTAGTTTTCGTCCTTAGTATCAACGCTTAAGTCAAAATGGAACCAATCGTTTCCGCCTCCGGTACCGATAAGCCAGCCTGTGGTTTCACTGTCTATATCCTCAGCCGTATCGTAATCGGCAGGAACGTCGAATACATAAGCAAGGGTGCTTTCGTCGCCGTTGCCTTCAAAGCTTAACCTGTAATTCTTGCTTTCATCCTCAATTTTAAAGGGTATCTCAAACGCGTAATAGGAGGTTTTATTCGGCCTTTTAGCCTCAACGGAAATCTTAAGCGATTTTCCCGACAGGCCGAAGTATTTTTCGCCCTGCTCAAAGGTTACGTTTTTATTCAGCTTAACGTCCGTATTAAATTCCTCAAGCAGAACGGGATATCCAAAGTCGCCGCTTTCAAATTCGCCGTCATAGCTCTGATAATAGGAGCAGAGCTTCGAGCGCTGTTCATCGGTATAGATTGCGGGATTGAAGCAATTATACGAAACGGTCGAGAGTATATTCGTTCCCGGAGCTGCAATATCAACGTATTTATCGCCGTAATTTGAATAGGGAGATAAATCGCCGTTTTCATCGGAAAGGGCTACGGTTATACAGTACGGGCTGCTGCTGCACGCGGGTACGGTGCAGTATCCGTCAAGATAATCATCGGAATCGGGGTCGTTCTGGTCGTTTAAGTTCTCGGATTCGTTACATGCCGCAACGCAGAAAACAACGCCTTTTTCTCCTAAAGCGTTAAAGATTTCGTCGTAGGCTTTCATAGATTCCTTATCGCCGTATGAGCCGAACGAGCAGTTTACCGCGCAGACTTTAGTGCCGAGCTCTACCGCTCTCTGAATATACTCAAACGCCGCGAAGATAGATTCGTCATCGCCTGAGCCGGTTGAATCAAACGACTTAATCGCCATAATCTTAACGTTCTTTTTATTAATTCCGCTTATTCCCTCTTTATTGCCTGAGGAAGCGGCGATTATTCCCGCTACGTGAGTGCCGTGACCGTAATCGTCCATCGGATTGCCGTCGGGATTACTTCCGGTAAAATCGCAGCCGCAGTTTCCGAGCAGCTTATTTCCGTAGGGATTTTCCCACATTACCTTCTTTAATTCCTTGTGCTTATAATCAACGCCGGTATCTACTATCGCGACAACTTTTTCCTCATCGGATGACTCGGCTTTTTCCCACAGGGACTTGACCTTAATATCCTCGCCTGCGGTTCCGCCGTTCTGACCGGTATTTTCAAGGTGCCACTGCAAATTGCTGTAGGTATCGTTCGTGAGGGCGGTAATCTTCTTTTTAGAATTAGCGAAGGCGTACTTTACCTTCGGGTTTTTATTAAGGCTTTCGATTAATTCCTCAGTGGAAAGAGTTGAGGATTTTACTACGCAATAGCGCAGCTCGCCCGAGCCTTTCTTAAACGAGAATGTATTCTTAAGCTTTATTCCGCTTCCGTAAACGGAGGAAGCCTTGCTCTTTACGGTAAATTCAGTGCCGGCGCTCTTTTTAAGTGCGACTACCGCCTCGCCCTCTACGCGGTCGATTTTCACCGACGAGCTCTGCTTTTCGGGCAGTTTAACTTCTGCCGCCGAAGCGCTCACCACTGCTGCCGAAGCAGCCATAAGCGCCGCTAAGGATACCGCCGTCAGCTTTTTCATTACAGCTTTCATATATTTATCCTTTCCGCCCGCGGTTACGCTTAAAAGAGTATTCCGCGTACTAAAATAAAATATCATAACGTTAAATTATATTTTACCATTTTTATCGGACTTTTTCAATACCTCTTACCTATGAGTGTGAAAAATTTTAACAGCCTCTTCCCCGCCGCCGTCAAGCGCTCTCAAAATTCCGAGATAAATAAACATAATCGGCGTTACTATCGGGGTGGCAATATTTACCGTACTCTGGAAAAAATAACATAAAACGGGAATCACAAACACAAGTCCGAGGGCGTTGTTTTTCAGCCCCTTGAGCGCTTTTATCACAGCTGAAACGACTAAAAGCAGATACATAACAACGCCTGTTATTCCTACGGTGATAAGGTAGTTTAAAAGCTCGTTGTGAGCGCAGTTCGTGCTCGAATCGCCGAACCTCGTGCTGAGCTCGTTAAAGTACGGCGAGAACGCGTAGTAAAAAGTATCGGGGCCGCTTCCGAACAGCATATTTTTTAGTCCGCTGTTCTTAAAGATTTCAACCGCCTTAATCCAGAAAAATCCGCGGTGAGTTCCCCAGCCTTCGTCAAAGCGGAAATAGCTCATAACTGTGCCGAGCTTAGTCTGCGTATCAATTACGCTGTACTTTATAAACAGCCATATAACTATCCCGAAGGATATAATAACAACTGCCGCCAACGCGCCGGAGACGGCTTTCGGGAGCTTATCAACATTATACCTTTTCTCAATAATCAGCATAATAAGCACTATAAGTACGGACGCTCCGATTAATAAATAGCTTATATTATCAAAAACAAAGAATTTCTCGACAGCGCCTAAATCCTTATACTTAATAACCGCGGATAACAGCCCTATCACCTTTGCGCAAATAAGCATTACCGCCGCCGCTGTAAAAAATCGCCTAAGCCTGAACGCTCTGAAACCGCAGTAAATAAGCACAGCCGCGAGCGCAAGCGCAAGTCCCATAAATCCGCTGTCGCTGTCGGCGCAGACCATAGCGGAAAAGCCGAGTCCGCACATTACAAGACTCACGTTTCTTAAAGCCCTTTTTTCCGAAACTATATAAAGCGTAAAGAAAAGCGGAAGACTCAGACAGCAGAAAGCCGACATAATATTCTTATTGCCGATAGTAGAGGTGAAGTCCATAATCGTTTCACTATCGAGATTCACGAACATCCTCAGCGGGTCAACATAAAAGAAATTAAGCACACAGAGGATATAAACAACCGCGCAGCCGCCCGCCGCAAAATAAAAGACATATTCCCTTAAGCTTAAAAACCTTGAAATAATAATATAAACGATAAACGAGGTTATAATAAATATTAGCCCCATATTCCTGCCGATTTCGCCGGAAATACAGGAAAGCGGATAATCGGAAACACAGGTTGAAAATATATAAACAAGCACAAGCCCGATAAACGAAATATCGGTAATATTCAGCGGTTTTTTATTTAACTCATGGAGCCTGTCCCTGTTAAGCAAGCCGTACACGACCGTAAAAAGCGCAGCAATCGCCGGCGCCGCACTCAAAACGACATAGGTATAATACTTATCGTGGCGGATACGGAAATAGCCGTTCGTAAAGACAAGCGGAAAAACCGTAAACATCAACACGAGGTAAATGTTTACAGCTTCATTCATAAATCTTCCCTTTAAAAGACCTGCGAAACTTTTCTCAGCCATAGTATCACCGACTCAATTGTAATACTAACAGGCTGATGTGTCAAACTCTTGTTAAAACTATTTTTCCGCCGTCGTATTTAAGGCTGAGCTTATTATCGCTTAGCTTATATAAAAAAACATAGCTGTCATTATCCTGCATCTGTCGATAAAGCAAAGCCCGTTCAGCCTGATGTCCGAGTTTTTATTCTTTGAAAGAATTTTAAATTCGGCGTTATCGTCCTTAAAGCTCAGCTTCACATCATATCCGCATTTAAGCCGGGCGCTCCATTCGTTCAGCCTTATTTCATCAGCGGCGTTTTCAACGGCGCCGCTGCACGAGGTCATTATAAAAATCAGCGATAAAACCGCTAAAAACTTAATTTTTCTCATATTCAAGGGTATGAAATGGTTAAAGGTTTTATAACTGATTTACAGTTTTGTTATAATTCTTGAAACGCAATAAAGTATTATGTATAATTGCATTATAGAATATTACTTAAAGGTGTATTATGCAGCAGTTAGTTGATAACACAAAGAAAATTTTTAATCTTAACGGCGAAGCCGCCTTTTCGGGGTGGTCGAGGTCTGCCGTTTTTGAATATAACAGAGAAAATCATCCCGCTGAAAATAAAATAACCGAAAAGGATTCCTACTTTATCTCCGACGGCGAGATGGCGTTTTATCTTTCGCTCGAGGTTACAGGCTCGGATTTATCGGTTAAGCTGATTTTAGCGAACTGTACTACAGGCGAAATCGTCAGCGACAGTATTTCAAAGCGTATGCTGCTCGAGCCGCTTAAGCTTCCCGCAGGCGACTCGGTAGGCGAGTTTAACTATACCGATAAAAAAATCGCGCTGACTATTACGAATACAATCGACGGCAGATACCTAAAGTGCGATTTTATCGACTTCGGAAATATCAAGAACCTTTTCGTAAAGCTCTTTATAAAAAACACTAAGGGCGAAAGTATGAATATAGTATCCGCCGGCGGCAGCGATAAGCAGAATTTCTACTACAAGCGCTTTGCCGAGGACTTCACCGCCTCCGGCGTAGTGCGTTTCGGCGGACTGGACTACGATATTAATGAAGAAAACAGCCTCGTTTACTTTACGAAAACGCGCTGTCTTTTAAACCGCAAAAAAAGATTTCAGGCTCTCTGCGGCTGCGCGGACGTCAGCGGTCACAAGCTCTCCGTAAACCTCGCCTCAAAGGTATCCGACAGGCGCAGCGGAAGCGAGAACGCCTACTTCGTAGACAACAAGCTGATAAAAATAGGCAGAACGAGAGTTGCCGGCGACGAAAGAAATCCCTTCGGGCGCTGGGAATTTGACTCCGCGGACGAAAGCCTCAGCCTTGAATTTACTCCGATAGAGAAAAACGGCGAGCCGATGTTATGCCGCTGCGGCAAGCTCACGATAGTTTTCGGAAAGCTTAACGGCTTCCTCGAAACCGACAGCTTCAGAATTAACCTTAAAAACAAGCTGTTCCATATGATTTTTACTTCCCTTTAAATTCTATTCTACTCCTTAAATATAGACGGGGGACGACTCAGACGAGCCGTCCCTCTTTTCGTTCTTTATCTAAATGTAGAAGTTACACTTTCGGTTACACTTTCTTCAGCAAAGTGTAACGCTGAAAACCCAGTATTTATGCGCCTTTCAGGGGTAGGTCACACAATCACACTTTTTAAAACATACCCTATGGGTTACACACAGACAACGTGATTACCGCGGCATAAAGCTGAAACATTACAAAACAGGGTATATATTATATTTAGTGTGATAGTGTGATATATATTAATAAACTTAGTAATAATGGGGCTTTAAGGGTTTTATAAAGTGTAATTTAAGTGTGATATAAGTGTGATTATGTGTGATTTATGTTTATTTATTAAATAATACTTACTCTGTTTTTAAGAACCTTGCGAATATTCCCATAACGGACATAAACGCCGAGAACAGGTAAAGCAGCAGAGCAATCATTGAGCCGAAGCAGAGATAACCCGGACCGACAAAGTAGAGAATACAGATTACTCCGAGCGCGGAACATATTATTCCGACAACGTTTTTAAGGTTATACTTCCTGTCGAAAATCTGGAAGCCTAAAGCAACTATAGGAATTATCAGGAAAAGAATATAACATAAACCGAGCGTTGATAAAATTCCCTCGGTATTCGTATTGCCGGTAGTCGCGCCGATATTTGAAATCATATCGAGTACCGTATAGGTTGATTTACGGCTTGCGTCAAGGAGCTTTACGGAGTATTCGGCTTCTTTTCCGGCGACGGTTTTATCGCTGAATTTCTTCGGAAGCGTAAGCGTAAAGCTGAAGCTGTCGCCCGACTTATGCTTAAGAAGCTTATCGTCAAAGCCCGGGATATACGCGTTTGAGCCTACTGTATATTTAACGGATTTCTTCTCGCTGTTCTTAAAGGTTTTTCCGTCAACCTTACCCGTAAAATCAAGCGTTACAACATCGCCCTTCTGAACGCTCATACTGTTCGCGGTATCCTTATAGTACGCTTCCTCCCACACATAGGGCTGAGCGGTTAAGAAAATCTGGACAAGGAATATTATAATCATAAGCACCCTTATCCTTTTCGTAGTCTTGTTTTCTACCTTTAACATATATTTCTCCTAAAGAATTATTTAGTAACGCTGACTTGCAGCTCGTTTATTATATCACAAAAAATCAACTTGCACAATATCCTTTAATATGATAATATATTAAAAGTTTTAAACTATATAAAAGGAAGGCAGTTATGGACTGGATTAAAGAATCTGTAATGTATAATATTTATCCTCTCGGCTTTGCGGGAGCTCCGCGCGAGAACGATTTTAACCTCGAGTACCGCCTCGATAAAATCTATGACTGGATAGATAATTTTAAGAAGCTTAACGTAAATACAATCGTTTTTAACCCCGTTTTCGAGAGCACAAGACACGGCTACGATACTATTGATTATTATAAAATCGACAGCCGTCTCGGCGATAATAATTCCTTTAAAGAAATTTGTCGGACGCTTCACGATAACGGTATAAGAATTATACTCGACGGCGTTTTTAACCACGTCGGCCGCGACTTCTTCGCGTTTAAGGATGTTCAGCAGAATCGCGAAAATTCTCAGTACTGCTCATGGTTTATGAACCTTAATTTTGGCGGAAACAATCATTATAACGACGGCTTCTGCTACGAGGGCTGGGCGGGGCATATTGACCTCGTTAAGCTTAATCTCGATAACAGTCAGGTGGTTGACCACCTTATCGGCGCGGCTAAATTCTGGATTGAGGAATTCGGAATTGACGGACTCCGCCTTGACGCCGCGGACTGTATTAACCTTGAATTTTTCAAGAAGCTCAGGAATACCTGCTTTGAGTTAAAGCCCGATTTCTGGCTTTACGGCGAAATTATCGGCGGCGACTACAACCGCTGGGCTAACGAAAACGCGCTTCATTCCGTTACAAACTACGAGTGCTATAAGGGTATCTACAGCTCCCACAACGACCACAACTATTTTGAAATCGCTCACTCCTTAAACCGACAGTTCGGCGACGGCGGAATTTACCGCAATATCTATACCTTTAACTTCGTCGATAACCACGACGTCAACCGTATCGCAAGTATGTTAAAGGAGAAAGCTCACCTTAAAAACGTATACACGGTGCTGTATACAATGCCCGGCGTACCCTGTATCTACTACGGCAGCGAATGGGCGATTGAGGGAACAAGAACCAAGTTCAGCGATTATGAGCTTCGTCCCTGTCTTGATATTGACAGCATCCCTAATCCGAATACCGAGGTTTATAACCACCTTTGCAGGCTCGGCAAAATCAGGAGAGCGCTCCCCGCGCTTAAGTTCGGAAGCTACCGCAATATCAATATCAAGAACGAACAGCTCGTATTTATGCGCGCGTGCGAGGGTCAGACGGTTTACGTCGCGCTCAACCTCGCCTCAAATGATTTTACAATCGACTTCAACGTAGACGGCGGTTCGGTGCTGACCGACATGCTCACGGGCGAGAGCTTTGAGGCTGACGGATACGCAAGAATTCCGCTTACGCCCTGCTCCTCGAGAATACTCGTACTTAACGACGGAAGCTTTAAGGCGGAGCTCGAGGACGAGAAAATAATTCCTGTAGAGAATAATATTAACGAGGATATAATTCTCAGCGAGAATAATAATACTGCAGAAAGCGCTGAGCCCGCTGAAACGGAGCTCACTCCGATTACCGCAGCGCCCGGCAGATACCGCCACTTTAAGGGCAACGAATACGAAGTTATTGCGATAGCGAAGGACAGCGAAACCCTCGAGGACGTCGTAATTTATCAGGCGCTTTACGGCGGAAGAGAAATATGGGTAAGAAACAGGAAGAACTTTGAGGAAATAATCGAACGCGACGGAAAGAAAATCAGAAGATTCGAGAAGATAGATTAGTTTAACAGGGCTGATAAAAGTCAGCCCTGTTTAATATTAATGCCTTGAAAGCGGTGCCGCTCAGAATGACAAATCGTTTCGCTTTCGCGAAAGGATAGTGCAAATACGTCAGAATAAGTGCCTCGGAACGGGACAGGGCCCGTTCCCTACGGTAAACCTTACCGCTTAAAACTTTAAAAGGGCGTGCCGTGCACGCCCTTTTTCTTTTATAAATCAGCTTTTTGAAAGAAGAGTACCGAATACGTACTTCGCCAGCTTAGCGCGGCACTTATCCATATCGGTAATCTGAATACAGGAACCCGCAACGGGATCCGAGTAATAGCTCCACAGTCCGTCCTGAGGAACCGTATACTGCTTAACGCCGTATTTCATATAGGTGAGCGAGTGGGATACAAGTCCCGTAATCTCGTCCTTCTTAAGGTTGGTCGTAACGAGAGGACCTACCTCGGATACAATCTGAATAATCTGAGTGATAGACGCCTTCTTCATACTCTTGAAAACAGTTTCAATGAGCTTTCTCTGACGGCTCGTTCTATCCCAGTCGTCTCCGGACTGTACGCCCTGATAGCCTCGGTCTCTCGCGTACCATAACGCCTGCTGACCTGTAAGCTTAATCTTGCCTGCCTTCTCCTCAAGGAGATGACGCTCGGTAGTCTGATGGTTGATATACATCTGCCAGTTAATATAAGCTACCTCGTCGTGGTCAAGCTTCATAGTGACGCCGCCGAGAGTATCGATAATCTTCTTAAAGCTCGTAAAGTCAACAACCGCGTAACGGTCAACCTTTATACCGAAGTTAGTTTCGATAGTGCGGATTGAGAGCGCGGCGCCGCCGAGCGAATAAGACGAATTAATCTTACCGTAGCCGTGACCGGGGATATAAACGTAGGTATCACGCTGGAAGGAAGTAAGCTTTACCTTCTTAGCGTTATTATCGATAGACGCGAGAATCATTGAATCCGAACGTCCCGATGAACCCTTGCTGTGATTATCCTCACCGAAAAGCATAACGTTAAGCACCTTTGAGTTCGAGAGAAGACTCGAATCGGTAACCGCGGTCTTAAATTCATCAACCCCGGCTTCACCGGTATACTCCTCGGTAGCCTTAGTCTTAGCGGGCTCGGTTTCGTCAACCTTATAAACAATTGAATCAAGCGCGTTGTAATAATAAATCATACCCGCGCCGCCAATCATACATACGATAGCGAGCAAAAGCGCAAGCGTGCGCTTAACTCTTCCTTTTTTCTTGTATAGTTTCACAACCTGAGTATTTGAACTGATGTCAACGTACTCGGAATTGGATTTACCTCTGTTTCCTGCCATAACATAGCTCCCTAAATACAATAAGTTTTTTAGTTTTACGTTTCGACACAATTTTACATTATGGGATATTATATCACAGAAAACACCGATTTATTATTCTCTTAAAGAATATAACTCTATTGTCATATTTTCTATAACAGGTTAGTAATAATTATCCGCTAATTTCGTCAAGAGTTAGTGAGAATGACGGAAGAAAGCGCTCTATAAACTCATTTACCTCCGGCATTTCCATATTTTTAAGGGCTTTTTCGGTTGCTTCGCCTGCTTTTTTAAACTCGTCGTTACCCATCCGCATCTCCTCGATACACTTAACCAGCGCCGAAAGCTTATCCGCCGCTTTAATATATTTAAGCAGCTCCTCGTCGTCTTTATTCTCTAAAAGAATTATATCGCTGAATTCCGCGCGGATTTCCTCGGGAAGCATAGATACCAGCTTCTCGCCCGCGATATGCTCTACCTTCTTATACGACGAGATAATATCCGGGTTATAATACTTTACGGGCGTCGGCATATCGCCGGTTATAATCTCGGTAGCGTCGTGATACATTCCGAGTAAAGCGGCGCGCTCGGCGTTGAGCTTATTTTCGCTGTCGCGGTTATGAATAAGAACGAGCAAATGAGCGAACATCGCCGTCTGAAGACTGTGCTCGCTGATATTTTCCGTATTGGTGTTATTCATAAGCCCCCATCTGCTTATGTATTTCATTCGGGACATCATTGCGAAAAAATGAGAATTTTCCATTTTTTTCCTCCAAAATTACAAGTTTTTATTTAAAAATCAAAGATTATATGTTATAATTATTCGTTGTGATTAATTATACTATTATTTGAAAATATTTGCAATATCGGTAAGCGTATGAAAAGTATTGAAAAAGTTAAAAATTTAAGAAATTTATACGATAAAAATCTCGGGCTGACGGCGTTTCTGCTCGGGCTTATTGTGTCTGCACTTTTATTCGTGCCGATTATCATTCAGAACAACGGCGTTTTTATGTATTACGGTGATTTTGACGCGCAGGAAATACCGTTTTATCAGATGATTCACGACGCATTACGGGCAGGTAATTTTAACTGGAGCAGCACGACCGACCTCGGAAGCGCTACGCTCGCCTCGTATTCGTTTTACCTTATAGGAAGTCCTTTCTTCCTTTCTACCCTGCTTTTCCCGAATGAGGCGGTGCCGTTTCTGATAGGTCCGCTGCTTATGCTAAAGTTCGCGTTCTGCACGCTGACCGCCTGTATTTACCTTAAAAGATACGTAAAAAACGGCAGGCTTGCGGTAGCCGGAGGGCTTTTATACGCGTTCTCGGGATTTTCAATTTACAATATTTTCTTCTTCCACTTCCACGAGCCGATGATATTTTTCCCTCTGCTGCTCTACTGTGTTGACGAATTTATGTACAACGAGCGTAAGGGTATTCTTGCCGCCGCGGTATTTATGTGCTGCACGGTAAACTACTATTTCTTTGCGGGAATGGCTGTATTTACGGCGATTTACTGGTTTATGCTCGTATTTACGAACAACTATAAGCTGAGCATAAAAAAACTGCTGCTTTTTGCTTTCGAAATAATCCTCGGCGCGGCGGCAACGGCGTTTATAATTTTACCGACAATACTTTTTATCAGCGGAAATCCGCGGCTGTCCTCGTTCCCGGACGGCTTCAACTCGCTCGTATTTGATTCGCCGCAGAGGTACTGGTATATTATTTTAAGCTTCTTCTTCCCTCCCGAGCTTGCGGCTCAGCCTAACTTCACCCCGGACGTTAACTGCAACTGGGCTTCCGTAAGCGGATGGCTTCCGCTCGTCGGTATGACCGGCGTTATCGGCTACTTACAGCTTAAAAAGCGCGACTGGATAAAAAAGCTCATACTCCTGCTTATTGTTTTCGCGCTGATACCCGTGCTCAACTCATCCTTCCAGCTTTTTAACGCGAGTATCTACTACGCGCGCTGGTACTATATGTTCGTACTGATTTTAGTCCTCGCTACGGTTAAGGCGCTCGAAAACAGCGAAACCGACTGGAGAAGGGCGCTGTGCTGGTCGGGCACAATCACTGCCTCGATAGCGCTTTTTATCGGACTTATGCCCGAGTCAATCTTTGACGACAACGACGTTTACGAGTACACTAAAATCGGTCTTGAGGATAATCTTCCGAGATACTGGATTTACGTTGCGACTGCTATAGTATCGCTGACGGCGTTCGCGCTTATTCTTCACTTCTTTAAAAAGAACCCGAAAAGATTTTACACCGCGCTTACGGCAGGTATCTGCTTAATTGCGCTTATTTCCTCGACATATATCGTCGAAACGGGCAACCGGCTCGACGGCGGCAACAACAGCTTTATCCGCAAAAATCTTATCGGCGCCGCCGACAGCGTTGATTTCAAGGACATAAAAAACGCCCGAAGCGACTTTATGGGCGCTATTGATAACGCCGGAATGTACTTAAACGTCCCGACAATACGCGCGTTCCACAGCGTGGTATCGCCGTCGATAATGAAGTTTTATGAAACCATCGGGATCACGAGGGACGTAAACTCCGAGCCCGATTACGAGCTTTACGGACTGAGAGGGCTTTTCAGCGTAAGGTATCTTTTCTGCGATAAGAGCGAAAAATTCGTAAAGAGCAGCGGAAAAACTAAAATGCCGGGCTGGAGCTATTTCAAAAAGATTAAAGGCTATAAGGTCTATAAAAACGATTACTACATCCCGATGGGCTTTATGTACGACAGCTTTATAACGAAATTTGAGTTCAGCCAGATTCAGGAGGACTGCCGCAACGAGGCTTTATTAAAGGCGATGGTACTCGGCGCGGACGATATTTACAAGTACTCCGATATAACCGGCTACACTAAAAAGGATATCGAAATCCTGCGCAAGGATTATAAGGCAAAGCTAAAGGACAGGAAATTCGAAAGCAAATCTGACGACTACCTCTACGGCAGGTACAATTATTTCAGCGACTGCAAGAAGCTTCGGAATAATTCCTGCACATATTTCAACTACACGAACGAAGGCTTCGACGCGGAAATTGACAACAAGGGCAAGGATAACCTGCTGTTCTTCAGCGTTCCCTACGATGAGGGCTGGAGCGCGTATGTCGACGGTAAAAAGACTGAGATAGTTAAGGCGAATATCGGATTTATGGCGGTACGCGTCAAGGGATATAAAAAGAGTAAAATCGAATTCAAATACAATCCGCCCGGTTTCCTTACCGGAATTATAATCACAGCGGCTTGTGGTATAATATTTGTTGCGTATATTTTAGTTTTGATATTTCTAAAAAAACGGCGCAGAGGTAAATATGAGCTTCGCAGAAAAAATTCTTGACTATAAAGATGAAATTTTAAGTGATTTAAAAAAGCTTCTCGAGATAAAATCCGTATCGTCGGAGAATCCCGAAGAATGTAAAAACGCGCTGAGATTTATTATTAAGCGCGCCCGCGATTTCGGGCTTATTACCGAGAATATCGACGATAAAGCGTGCCATATTGAGCTCGGGAACTCCGGAAAGCTATGCGGCGTACTCACCCACCTTGACGTTGTACCCGCGGGCAAAAACTGGAGCGTCGAGCCGTTTACGCTCACCCGTAAAAACGGCAGGCTCTACGGACGCGGAATTGACGACGATAAGGGCGCTTCAATAATAAACCTCTATTGCCTTAAAGCGCTTAAGGACAGCAAAATTTCCGGCAGGAATACGGTACGGTGCATTTTCGGCACCGACGAGGAAATCGGTATGAGCGATATGGACGCTTATTTCAGCCGTATGCCCCTGCCCGATTACAGCTTTACGCCCGACAGCGACTACGGAATTTGCTTTGCCGAAAAAGGTATTTTACAGCTTAAAATCATCTCCAAAGAAAATGACGGAGATATTAAGGAGTTTACCTCCGGCGGCGCGGTTAACGCCGTTGCTGACGAAGCAACGGCTGTTTATAATTCTGATAACGAATTAAAATCCGAATCCGCTTACGGAAAAGCCGCTCACGCGTGCGAGCCTTATAAGGGCGATAACGCCGCGATTAAGCTTATAATGCTTTTAAAGAACAATATTAACCTTGGCAGTCTTATCCGCTTTGCGGCGGATAAGCTCTCGCAGGGAACCGACGGCGGCACCCTCGGAATTAAAGTGAGCGATAAGCCCTCCGGTGCGCTTACCTGCAATCCCGGAAAATTCAGGATAAACGAAAAAGAAAACTACCTCACCCTTGATATCCGCTATCCCGTTACCGAAAACGGTGAGAGTATTCTCGCGAGGGTTAAGTCCGAGGCTGAAAAATACGGGCTTAAAACGGAAATTATCCACCACGCCGAACCTCTTTATCTCCCTAAAGAGAGCGCAGTAATTAAGCTTCTCTCCTCGGCATACGAGGAAGTAACGGGCGAAAAGCCCGAGCTTTACTCAACCGGCGGCGGAACCTACGCCCGTAAGCTCGGCGGAAAGGGAGTTGCGTTCGGCCCCGCGTTCAAGAGCGATAACGTTAATATGCACAACGCCGACGAAAGCATAGACGAAGAAAACTTCTTTACTCACGCTGAAATTTGTATGCAGGCAATTTACAAGATGTATACGGAAGAGTTGATTTAATGAACATAATTGAACAATTAAAATCCCAGTCGAGAAACGCGCTTAAGGACAACCGGGTTGCGGCAACCGCCGGAGTTCTGCTGTTTGCGGCGGCGATATCCTTCGTGTATATCGTATTTTTGATTATGGGTACCGCCGGTGATATATGGGACGAAAACGGCGCATTAAAAGCCGGAAACGATATTTTTATAACGGTTATGATGTGTATCTGCGTCTTGACGGCAGTAGCTGTATCACCGTTTAAAAACGGCTTTATGAGGCTGTGCTACAATATTGCAAAGGGTAATAAGGGCGACGTTTCCGATATGTTTTATTTCTTTAAGAGAAATAAATACTTAAACACAATTGAATTTAATTTAATTATCGCGTTAAAAGTGCTTTTCCGTCTGATTTTAGGGCTTATCCCCTATTTCGCAGTAAAAGCGATGACATATTTCTTCTCGGTTCAGCTTTTAACCACCGTAACGGCTAACGATATTTTTGAAGTTGTCTCAGCGGTGCTTTTCGTACTCGGATGTATCGCCGGACTTATCCTCTCGGTAAAGCTATTCGCCGATGAATTTGCCTATATTGAATATGAGGATGACCTTGATTCCGTATTTAAGGTTTCAAAAATTATTAAGAAAAAATATTCAAAGAGCTATTTCGCTCTTTTCTTCTCATTTGCGCCGTGGATTTTGCTTAGTCTGCTCGTAATACCGGCAATTTATGTACTGCCTTACCTTACGACGTCTTTCGCGAATTCCTCAAAATGGCTTATATTATTGTACAAGGAAGGGAAAATCGTATGATAATAACTGTCGGAGTAATTGCATATAATGAAAAAAATTCTCTCGGTTCCCTGCTGAAGGATATCTGCGCTCAAAGCTACGACCATAAAAAGATTGAGGTTATTTTAGTTGACAGCAACTCCACCGATAACACAAAAAAGATTATGGAGACCTTCAGGGACAACAACATTCAGGACTTTTTTGATGTTCAGGTGCTCTCCAACCCGAAAAAAACTCAGCCCTGCGGCTGGAACGTCGTGCTTAACAATTATAAGGGCGACGCCGTAGTAAGGATTGACGCTCACGCCTCTATTCCCAGCGACTTTATCGAGAAAAATATCGAAACCTTAAAGGGCGGAGAATATATCTGCGGCGGCTTCCGTCCGAATATTATTGACGAGCCGACGCCGTGGAAGGAGACTCTCCTGCTGGTAGAAACCTCGATGTTCGGAAGCTCAATCGCTCCGTACCGCCGTCAGCAGGGTAAGACGTATGTAAACTCGCTTTTCCACGGAGCTTACCGCAGAGAGGTTTTTGATAAGATAGGCTTTTTTAACGAAAAGCTCACCCGTACCGAGGATAACGAAATCCACTACAGAATGCAAAAAGCAGGCTATAAGCTCTGCTTCAATCCCGAGATTATTTCATATCAGCATACCCGAAACAACTTAAAGGGTATGATTAAGCAGAAATACGCTAACGGAAAATGGATAGGCCTCACTCTTTCCGAGTCACCTAAGTGCCTTTCGTACTATCATTTTGTACCTTTCTTATTCGTAGGCGCGCTTATTGTATGCTCGGCGATTGCCTGCTTCGGATATCCGCTTTTACTCGAGATACTTTTACTGCTGTATTCGATGTTTGACTTCGTTAACACGGTAAGCTGCTTTACTATGAGAGATATCCACATTCATTACTTCCTGCTGCCGCTGCTGTTTCCGCTAATGCATTTATCCTACGGCTTCGGCACAATAGTCGGCATACTGAGCATTCCGTTCTGGAAAAAGAAGTTAAAAAAGCAATCGGAGTAATTATGGAAAAAAAGGCAATTTCCCTCAGTGACGAAACGCTGAGAGCTCTACAGCTTAAGGAACTTGATTTGTTAAAATACTTCCGCGATTTCTGCGACAGCCACAACCTCACCTACTATGTATGCGGCGGCTGTCTTATAGGCTCACTTAGATACGGTAAGTTTATTCCGTGGGACGATGACGCGGACGTATTTATGCCGCGCGCGCAGTACGAGAGGTTTATTAAAGAATACTTAGCCGAAAATCCGAGCGAAAGGTTCGTGCTTCTCAACGAAACCGACGAAACTTTTACCCGCAACTGCTTCGCTACCCTGGTAGATACGAGCGCGACGCTTATAAAGAACTATCAGAGCGATTTAAATATTCCGCACGGAGTAGCGTTCGATATTTTCCCGCTCGACCCTAGGCCTTCGGGAAAGCTGAAAAAATACTGTCAGCTTTTCTGGTGCGTAATTTACTCGCTTTTCAGGGCTCAGACAATCCCGGAAAAGCACGGCGGACTGCTTTCGTTCGGAAGCAAGGTACTGCTCGGGATTTTCAGGAGCTATAAAAGGCGCAAGAAAATCTGGAAGTTCGCCGAAAGGCATATGACTAAATATAAGCTCGAGGACTGCGACTGCATATGCGAGCTTTGCGCAGGTCCGAGGATAATGAAAAACGAGTATCCCAAGGAGCTTTTTGAGTCAACGGTCGAGATTGAGTTTGAGGGCGAAAAATTTAAGGCTATGTCCGGATATGAGAGATACCTTGAAATCGCGTTCGGCGAGGATTATATGACTCCTCCGCCGGTTGAACAGCAGGTAATCTCCCACGATTTAGCGTATATCGACCTCGATACACCGTGCAATAAAATATAAAGAATCAATAATAAAAGGCAGAAACGTCAGATTTTACCCAAGCGTTTCTGCCTTAAATTTTTACCTTTTTTCCTTAAGCGGAATCTTTTCCGCCGCCTTGCCCAGCGCGAGAATAAGAAGTACCGAGGGAACGAATTTTATCGCCTCGCTTATAACTCTCGTCCAGAGATACACGAAAAACGACGTTCCGCTGCCGGCTCCGTAAATAAAGTACAGCCAGTAGCCCGACAGCAATACCTCTATAAGCACCGCGTTTATCGTCCACGAAATCAGCACGGTTTTTATATTAACATTATTCTTATAAAGAAATATACCCAGTATCAGACCGGTGAGTATTCCGTTGAGCGTAAAGCCCGGAAAGTACGCGCCGCCGCTTGCGGGATTTATAAAAAACGAGAGTATATCTCCCAATCCTCCGATAAGCGCCGCGCCTATCGGCCCGAACATCGCCGCCGCTATCGCTATCGGCAGGAAGTTTATGCTTATTTTCAGCATATTTCCGAACAGCGCCATAGTCGAATTGGCGAATATACCGACGATTATCCTCAGCGCCAAAAGCATAGCCAGCGCCGCAAGCGAATATACATTACTTAATTCTTTAAATGAATTATAAAACTTAGCTTTCATTTTTTCTCCTTGTAATCATTGTTACAAAAGGAAAAGCGAGCAGTATTACCGCCCGCTTAACTTCTTAATGTAACAGCGGGATGCGAGATTCACACCGCAGTCCCTGACTTTCGTCTTTTTGACAACTCCCCGTTCAAAAAGCACTTCACGCGTAAATCTCTACTCTGTGAGCGTATTTATTATAATACGCTTTAAATGCTTTGTCAAATAATCCCCGCAAAAATCAGCAGAACCAAAAGCAGCGTTGCGACAATTACCGCCGAAACTACGATTAAAATAATCGTGTTGCTCTTTTTATTCTCGCTTATATAGCCCTCGCGCTCGGCAACGAGCCCAGTCTTTCTCAGCGCGGTTACTACTCCCTTATAAAGGAAAAGTACAAGCGCGGTGTTGAGCCCCGCCTTTAACGCGTTAAACGGAATCAAGAGCGGCAGGAACATATCGAGCACCGCCTGACGCGGTACGCCCATATAAATCGGCGTCATAATATAATTCCATAAAAGCATTATAACTATCATCGAGAGCGAACCCGCTATAAGGCCGAGGACTGCCCTCGACATCTTTTTATTGCGGTGATAAATTACCGAGCTCACTCCGATAAACGCAGCCGAGGCTAAAAAGTTCATAATAAGCCCGATCAAGCCCGTTGTGCTTATCGTCACCATCTCAACAAGACACACAACAAGCGACATAACTATACCCGCTAAAGGTCCGAAGATAAACGCGCCGATAACGAGGATTACGTCCTTCGGCTCATAGGTTAAGAACCCGCCGATATTCGGTATTCTCAGGAAAAGGTCGCAGGCTATTGCGACTGCAGTAAGCATAGCCATAGCGCATACGGTTTTTATCCCGAAGTTTGATTTCGTCATAAATATGACCTCCTTAAATTTTTTAAAGGAGTTGCCTCGGCATTGTTCTGCAAAAGAAAAAGCCCCGTATTATAACGGGGCTTTTTTACTTTATAAGAGTAAAAAAACATTTTATATTTCCCGCTCAGTTGCGCCCTGCGTGCGCACGAGCGATGGATATACGAAAGCTCCGCACTTAGGTGCGCACGCTTTCTTGCAGAATAACTGTATCTTCTTCCATCCGGACTGTACCGTCGGCGCCTGAATCTCACAGGCTCAGCGCGAATAATCGCGGTCGCGGGCTGCGGCATAAAGCCTCACCGCCGGTGGGGAATTTCACCCCGCCCCGAAGACAACTTCCGATAATATTATATTACACTAGGAAATTTTGTCAATATGTTTTTTCCGGAAAATGCGTCCGAAAAATCTTCTGAAGCTGAAATTATATATCCCGTACCTGAACACATAGTTAAACTGAATACAGTAAAGCATAATGTACATCGAGAAATATACCCAAATCATTATAACCGCGAAGGCGGCGATACTTCCGTAAATCGAAAAGCCGTTAAAGTACTTTACATATATTTTTAGTCCGAACGAAAGTAAAACCCAGCTCAGCGCGGTAACTATTACTCCCGGAAGCTGGAGCCTGAATTTAGCCCAGCGTTTATCCTTAACCTTATTGCGCAGATACATCTTCATCGCAAAGCTCATAAGAACTACCAGCAGCACGAATACTATAACGTACCTGAGAGTATACAAGAGCTCGACTGCATACGGAAGATTCTTAACCAGCGGAGTGAGAAGATCGTCGAAGAACTCGCAGCCGATAAGCACAATCATGGTAACTACCACAGCAACAAACATAATTATTGTATAGCCCATCGCGAAAATCCGCTTTACAAGCCACATACGCTTGCTTCTGATTTTATATATGCGGTTAATACCCTCGGTTACGGAATAAAGTCCCTTACCTGACGACCACAGCGCGGCAATAAGTGTAGTAAAGGCGATTCCTACCGAGTTTTTATACGCCATATCAAACGAAGTTCTTACAAACGTACCAACTTCCTCGGTAAAAAGTCCTCCGAGGTAGCTGTCGTAAATACCGGTCGGGATATTAAAATACGATAACAGCGCGAACGTAAACATCAGAAACGGCACGATTGAAAGCAGCAGGAAGAACGCGGACTGCGCGGCTATTGCCGAGATATTATCGCGGGTGCTTTTCTTCAGAAAATGATTTGCTTTTCCGATTACTTTTTTAACATTCATATTATTTAAGCTTATTTAAAAATGCTCTTACCCTGTCGTTTTCGGGATTGTCGATAACGTCCTCGGGCTTACCCTGCTCAACGATATAACCGTCGTCCATAAATATAACCCTGTCGGAAACGTTGCGCGCAAAGTCGATTTCGTGAGTAACGATTACCATCGTCATCTTCTTTGACGCAAGGTACCTGAGCACCTTAAGAATTTCCGAGGTGAGCTCGGGGTCGAGCGCGGAGGTTGGCTCGTCAAAGAAAAGAATCTTCGGGTTCATCGCGAGCGCTCTCGCGATAGCGACTCTCTGCTGCTGACCGCCCGAAAGCTGGCAGGGATAATAATCTACCTTATCGGAAATACCCATCTGCTCAAGCAGGCTCATAGCCTCGGCCTCAACCTCTTTTTTATCTCTCTTCTGAATATGAATCGGAGCGTCGCAGATATTCTTTATCACCGTATAATGCGGGAAAAGGTTGAAATTCTGGAACACGAGTCCGAAATAATTCTTAATCTTTTTTATCTTTGATTTTGAAACGTATACCGACTTACCGTCAACATCCTCGCAAACGGTTTCTCCGCCGTACTTAAGCGTACCCGCGTCCATAGTTTCAAGCAAGGTAGCGCACCTTAAAAGCGTACTCTTACCGCTTCCGGAAGGTCCGAGGATTGATACAACCTCTCCCTCGCTGACGGAAATCGAGATATCCTTAAGCACCTCTAAGTCGTCGAACGTCTTTTTAATATTATTAATCTCTAATAGCTTCATCGGTACACCTACTTCTGATAATAGTTCATCTTCTTTTCAAGCAGTCCCATAACGAATGAAACGATAAGGTTGAAAAGATAATAGAACAGTCCCGCCACAAACAGAGGCATAATGTTGCTGTCGGCAGCCGCGAGTTGCTTAGCCATAGTAAACATCTCAACAAACGCTATCGCGAACGCTAAGGATGTATCCTTAACGAGGGTGATAATCTCGTTAGTTACCGGCGGAATAATATGACGTACCATCTGAGGAAAAACTATCTTCATAAAGGTCTGGCTTCTTGAATAGCCGAGAACGTCGGACGCCTCGTACTGTCCCTTAGGCACAGCCTCAATACCGCTTCGATAGATTTCCGCGAAATATGCGGCATAGTTAAGCGAAAAGCCGATAATCGCCGCGTAAAAATTATACTCGGTGCTGAGCGGAATTTTAAACACATAATAAGGTCCGAAATAAACTACGAGCAGCTGGAGCATAAGCGGAGTTCCGCGCATAACGGAAATATAGAACTTAGCTAAAAGCTCGACAACCTTAAACCTCGAACGGCGTAAAAAGCATACTAAAAGTCCGAGCGGCATCGAGAAAATAAGCGTAAACGCAAAAAGCGCGAGCGACAGCCATATACCCGAGGAAAGCTGAGATATAGTATAAAAAAGCCAGCTTATTACTCCGCCCTCGGAATCTCCCGAAAAGCCGCAGGCAGAAAGCGTCGCGGGAATTAACAGCGCGACGAATACCGCTATCGCTATTATTGGTTTTTTCTTCATATTAACACCCTTACTCAAGAAAGCACGCGCCGGAGCGCGCATATCATCCTGAGTGGAGCTAAGCGGAACCGAAGGATCTCCCTTTTTTAGCAGGAAGCAGGAAGCGGGAAGTATGTAGGTCGTGAAGTTAGCGCGACTGAATTCAATACAACCGCTCCCGACCGAATTAATATTGCGCTTCGCGCTCGTCGTCGTTTGCTCTGTTTACTGCGATTAAAGTATGAATCGCGACGCGAACGCCGCAACTCCTCCTCTCCCCAAAAAGCTGCGCTTTTCGGGGACCCCTTTTAAACGCTATAGCTTTTATGATACTGTCGGGAAACCGCTGTTGTTTTTAAAACGAGCTTTCTGCTCGACTAAAGCACTTCCTGCTTCCTTCTTTTGGAAGGAGATTCTTCGGCAAAACATCTGACGCGGTTTTGTCTGCGGTATCGCTCAGAATGACAAGTTACTGCACCCTACATCCTAAATCCTAACCCCTGCCTCTTGTTTTATTATTAATAAAAGTGTATAATATAATAAAAAATTTGATTTGGAGAATGAAATGAAAGAAACGCTGAAAGGAAATGTTGTAGTCGGCGGCGTAGGAAAGGGAAAGGCAGCAATAATCGACTGCTCATGCCCCGATTATGAAATAAGGGAAATACAGGACAGCGACCGGGAACTCGGGCGCTTTGTACGGATACTGAAAAAATATTGCGAGGACACCCGCAAGCTGATGAGGCGGCTTGAAAAAATAACAGGAAAAACCGAAGCTTCTATTCTCAACACCCACATAGAAATGACTCATGACCTCGCGCTTCAGTCGGAGCTTATAGATCTTATTTGCGACGGGATGTGCGCGGAGGAGGCGACGAGCGTAATCTGCGATATGTTTATCAGCAGGTTTTTAAGCGCTGACTCGGATTATGTCAGAAAGCTTGCGCTTGACGTAATAGATTTAAAAACCAGCGTTCTTAATATGCTTCTCGGAATCGATGAGCCTTACGTTGAATCCTTCGAGGAGGATACTGTTATTATTGCCGAGGAGCTTACTCCCTCGGTTATCGCTCGCTTCGACCTTGAACACATAAAGGGTGTTGCGGTAAAATACGGCTACCCTAAATCCCACAGCGCGCATCTTGCGCAGGCGATGAATATCCCCAGCGTTATCGGTGTAAGGGATATATTGAAGTCGGTTAAAAACGGCGATATTGTAACGATTGACGGAGATAACGGATTAGTAATTATTGAAAATTAAAAATGGATAATTGAAAAATAAGGTCGGGCAGATAGTGCGGTATGAGCTAATACCGCGGTCTGCCCGACCAATACTGTTAACTGTAAACTGATAACCGATAATTGAAAAACCCGGCATGCGCCGGGTTTTTCTTATGCCCAGTTAAGGGTATCGTTATAAATATTGATGTAATCCTGAGCGGAGCGCTCCCATGAGTTGTCGCTCATCATCGCTCTCCACATCAGCTTGTGCCAGCCCTCGTTATCCTGAATGCCCCACAGAGCTCGTCTTACGGCGCCCTGTAAATCGGCGGTGTAGTAGTTAGCGAAGGTGAAGCCGTTGCCGTAGCCGTCGGCGCTGTCAAATACAGAGTCCTTAAGTCCGCCTGTTTCGCGAACTACGGGGATTGTGCCGTAGCGAAGGGCTATCATCTGAGAAAGTCCGCACGGCTCCATCTTTGACGGCATAAGGAAGATATCAGCGCCGGAGTAAATCTTACGCGCAAGCTCGGGAACGAAGCCCTGACAGAAGCAGAGTCGGCCCGGATATTTCCACTGCATATCGCGGAAGAACTGCTCGTATT
Organism: uncultured Ruminococcus sp.; assembly: GCA_905234015.1. Lineage (GTDB taxonomy): Bacteria > Bacillota > Clostridia > Oscillospirales > Acutalibacteraceae > Ruminococcoides. The sequence goes on along the minus strand of CAJOFK010000025.1, from coordinate 20,902 downwards.
CCTCATCGCCTGAGCCGAGGATAACGAACTGCATATTCTCGGTATTCATAAGCTCCTCAAGTCCCATACGAACGAGGTCGAGACCCTTATGCTCAACAAGTCTTGTTACCATAGCTACGATAGGAACATCCCATCTCTGCTCGAGGCAGAGGCGCTCCTGGAGCTTCTGCTTACAAACGCCCTTACCGCTCATATCGTCCTTTGAATAGTTGCAGTAGAGCTGATAGTCGGTCTCGGGGTTGTAGCTTTCGAGGTCGATACCGTTCTTAACGCCGCAAAGCTTATAGTGGCGGAGATTCAGCTCGTTGTAAAGTCCGAAGCTGTACCACGGGTCGCGGATTTCGAGAGCGTATGACGGTGAAACGGTTGTAACGCGTACCGCTGTTTCGATAGCGCCCTTAACCATATTGAGCTTGCCGTCCATTTCGAGAATCTTGGTTTCCTCAGCCGGAATACCTACGCACTCGGTATTAACCTCCCAGCCGTACATACCCTGATACTGGATATTATGGATGGTGAAGATATTCTTGATATTGGCGTACCACGGGTTCTTTGAGTAGAAGAGATAGTAGTAAGTAGGAACGAGAGCGGTCTGCCAGTCGTTGGTATGGATTATATCGGGATGGAAGTCGATATAAGGAAGCATCTCAAGTATAGCTCTTGAGAAGAAAGCGAATCTCTCGGCGTCGTCGTAGGAACCGTAAAGAGTACCGCGCTTGAAGTAATACTCGTTGTCGAGGAAGTAGTAGGTGCAGTCATTCCAGCGAGCCCAGAAAAGTCCGCAGTACTGATGTCTCCACGCAACGGGAACGGTAAAGTTCGCGATAAAGTTCATCTGGTTTTTAAGGTCCTGAGGAATTGTACCGTATAACGGCATAACAATTCGGCAGTCCTGTCCCTTACGGCAAAGCGCGTGGGGGAGTGAACCCGCTACGTCGGCAAGTCCGCCCGAACCCGCGAAGGGATTGGCTTCTGAAGTACAAAAAAGAATTCTCATATCGTTTCCTCCTATTTAATAACCGATTTCTTTTCAATATGAATCGGATATGAGTCAGCGCCCGCCATAGATTTGCGCGGCGCGATTTCTACATCCTTATCAATTATGAGGTAGTTTAAGTTGCAGCCTTCTCCGATTTCCGTATCCTGCATAATGATACAGTTACTTACCTTAGCGTTCTCAGCAATATGAACGCCCTTGGAGATAACGCAGTTTTCAACCTCGCCCTCGATAAAGCAGCCCTGAGATACGAGCGAGTTTTTAACGGTGCTTGAAAGTCCGTACTTACACGGAGCGTCGTCTCTTACCTTGGTAAGAATAGGTCTTTCGGGATTAAAGAGCTCTTTTCTGAGCTTGCCGTCCATAAGCTGCATATTGAACCTGTAATACTCGTTCATCGAGCTGATGATAGCGCAGGTTGAGGGGCATTCGTAAGCGAATACGCTGTATTTATCTACGCAGTTCTGAATAAGACGGTCGAAGTCAAGCTCGTTCTCGCTTATAGCCTTGTTGATAAGCTCTAAGAAAAGCTCCTTCTTAATTAAGAGAGTGCCGAGATAAAGGTTGCATTTACCCTTTACGTTAGGCTGAATAAGAACCTTTTCAACCTTGCCTACGTTATCGTGGGTGATTGTAATCGGCGTGAGCTTCTCGGGAACCGCCATATTCTTGTATACCATAGTGATATCCGCTTCGTTAACGGAATGGAGGTAGAACAGCTCGGTAAAGTCAACGTTGAAAATAACGTTGCTCTCGGAAATGAGAACATATTCCTCGTCGGCGTCCTCAAAAACGCCGCGCAGCTGATAAAGAGTCTCTACCTTATTAGAGAAGCTTACTCCCGCGTAAGGGGGAAGAATTGTAATACCGCTGCTCTTCTTCGCTAAATCCCACGCGGAGCCTGAACCGATATGGTCCATAAGCGACATAAATCCGCTTTTCGCTATAATGCCTACGTTGTTAACGTTTGAGTTTGCGAGGTTTGAGAGAACGAAGTCAATCATTCTGTATTTACCGCCGATTGGAACCGAGGCGGTTGTACGGTGAGCAGTAAGCTCGGTTAAGGTTTTTTCACACGAATTTGAAAAAATCAATCCTAAAACGTCATTACTTTTCATAGCTTACACCTCCATATCCTTATCAATCATAGCCTTAGGAGGTACGACAACGTTATCGCCGATTTTAAGATTATCGCCGATAACCGTTACGCCCCAGTCGTCGCGGTTCTTAACCGCGCTCGGATTTGAGCCTATCTTAGCGTTCTTGCCGATAACGGCGTTTTCGGCTACTATAGCGAACTCAACCGTCGCGCCTTCCTCGATAACCGCGCCCGGCATAATAATAGACGAGTTGATAACCGCGCCCTTGCCGATTGTAACGCCCGCAAAGAGGATAGAGAACTCGAGGTCGCCCGCTACGTTGCAGCCGTCGGCGATTAAGGAATTCTGAATCGATACTCCGTCAGCGATATAATGCGGAGGCATCATCGGGTTGCGGGAATAAACGTTGTTGAGGTCTAAGGTTACGTTGGGGTCGAGAAGATCCATATTGGCTTCCCACAGGCTGTCGATTGTTCCTACGTCCTTCCAGTAGCCCTCAAAGGGATATGCGAACATTCTCTCGCCTGCTTCAAGCATTGCGGGGAGAACGTTCTTTCCGAAGTCGTTCGAGGAGTCGGGGTCCGCAGCGTCGTCGGTGAGGTATTTCTTTAACTCTTTCCAGTTAAAGATATAAATACCCATTGAAGCGTTTGTGCTCTTGGGATGAGCGGGCTTCTCGTCAAACTCATAGATAGAGCCGTCCTTGTTGGTATTAAGGATACCGAAACGTGAAGCTTCCTCCTTGGGAACGTCAATTGCCGCGATTGTGCATGCGGCGTTGTTCTTCTTATGATACTCGAGCATTGCGTTGTAGTCCATCTTGTAGATATGGTCGCCCGAGAGAATAAGCACATAATCAGGGTTGTATCTGTCGATATAGCTGATGTTCTGATAAATCGCGTTGGCAGTACCCGAGTACCATTCCTTACCGCCCTTTGCCTCGTAGGGGCTTAAGCAGTTGGCGCCCGAATGCATACCGTCAAGATCCCACGGCTGACCGTTTCCGATGTACTCGTTAAGCACAAGCGGCTGGTACTGGGTGAGGATTCCGACTGCTTCGATTCCTGAGTTAACACAGTTCGACAGAGGGAAATCGATAATTCTGTACTTTCCGCCGAACGGTACAGCAGGCTTGGCGAGCTTCTTTGTGAGTACGCCGAGTCTCGAGCCCTGTCCTCCGGCGAGAACCATAGCTACGACCTTTTGTTTAGGTATCATTTTCTTACCTCCGTTATATATTATTTTAATTGTTAAAAATTAATTGCTTTTCTTCTCTAACGGCTTAACCGGTTTTTTCGGTATCTTTTTAGCCGGCTTTTTCTTAGCGGGCTTTTTCTTATCCGTCTCCTGCTTTTTAGGACGTTCTTTCTTTTCCCTGAGCTTTAAGAAGCTTACGGAGAGGGGAGGGATAGTTATTTTAACCGACTGGTTATAGCCGTGGATTGCTATATCGGATGTTTCGATTCCCTTACCGTTAGATACTCCGCTTCCTCCGTAGCGCGGGTCGTCGGAGTTGAATACCTCGTCGTAAATTCCGTACTCGGGAACTCCGATGTAGTAATCCGTCTGAGCCTCGGGCTGGAAGTTGCATAAAACGATAAGCTCGTCGCCGTCCTTGGCGATTCTTCTGAAGGCTATAATGCTCTTGGTGTAGTCGTCGTGATGAATCCAGTTAAAGCCTTCCCAGTTGAAGTCTACTTCGTAAAGAGGCTTGTTGTTAAGATAGAAGTTGTTTATATCGCGGTAGAAGTCGTGAAGCATACGGTGGTTTTCGTCCGCCAGTATTGCCCAGTCGAGCTCGGAGTTTGAATCCCATTCCTTTTCCTGACCTATATCGCTGCCCATAAACAGGAGCTTCTTGCCCGGATGAGCCATCATATACGCTATAAATACCCTTACGGAAGCGAACTGCTGAGGCGGGTCGCCGGGCATTTTATCTATAAGTGAGTGCTTGCCGTATACAACCTCATCATGTGAAACGGGGAGAATAAAATTCTCCGAAAAAGCGTAGAAAAAGCTGAACGTAAGGCTGTCGTGGTTAAACGGCCTCCACAGCGGGTCAAGCGACATATAGTGGAGCATATCGTTCATCCAGCCCATATTCCATTTATAGTCGAAGCCTAAGCCTTCCTTATCAACGGGCTTTGAAACGTTCGGCCACGAGGTGCTCTCCTCGGCAATCATCATCGCCTCGGGATAGTACATATGAACCGCGGTGTTCATTCTTCTTATGAACTCAACCGCCTCGATGTTCTCCTTGCCGCCGAATTCGTTCGGGTCCCATTCGCCCTTATTGCGGTTATAATCAAGGTAGAGCATCGACGCCACCGCGTCAACTCTTATTCCGTCAAAGTGATACTGCTCAACCCAGAACAGCGCGCTTGATACAAGAAAGCTTATTACCTCGTACCTTGCGTAGTTGAAAACGTAGGTGCCCCATTCCTTATGCTCGCCGCGTCTTTCGCCCTCGTATTCGTAACAGCAGGTGCCGTCAAAGCGCGCGAGACCGTGGTCGTCCTTCGGGAAATGAGCGGGAACCCAGTCGAGTATAACGCCGATGTTGTTCTGATGACACTTATCAATAAAGTATTTTAAGTCGTCGGGCTCGCCGTAGCGCGAGGTCGGTGCGAAATAGCCCGTAACCTGATAGCCCCAGCTGTCGTCAAACGGATACTCGGTAATCGGCATAAACTCAATATAGTTATAGCCCATATCGAGAAGATACGGCACCAGCTCGTCGGCAAGCTTGCGGTAGTTGAAGAAGTTGCCGTCGGCAAATCTGCGCCATGAGCCTGCGTGGATTTCATAGATGTTTACCGGACGTTCCTTATGCGGATGAGTTCGGTTGAATTCACGCCACCCGGCGTCGTTCCATTCGTATTTATTAAGGTTATAAACGATTGAGGTGTTGTCGGGACGCGTTTCGGTATGGAACGCGAACGGGTCGGATTTTATCTTTTTCTCAAACCACGGAGTTTCGATACAGTACTTATAGCGGGTAAACTCCGTAAGTCCTTCAATAAACAGCTCCCATATGCCTTTTTCGTTAATTTTATGCATATAGTTGCTCATATTGTTCCAGTCGTTAAACGGACCGACAACGGAAACCGTGAGAGCGTTAGGCGCCCAAACGCGGAAAACTACACCCTCGCGACCATCCCAGTTGACCAGATGAGCGCCCATAATTTCCTGCGCTCTGACAGCGTCGCCGTCGTGGTAAAGCTCGTACGCGTTGCGCCCGTCGTCAAAGTTATAGTTCATATTCCGCCTCCTTTTTTCAGATTTCCATAAAATCACATATATTCATTTTATATAATATCAAATAATATCAGCAAATTCAAGTCAAAATATAAAATTTATTACATTTTTTGGATAATTTTTTATTAATTTTTCATAAAGAAAGGTGTTTAGGTTCCTAAAGAAAGGTGATTGGGGGGCATATTCGGTTATTTTAAGCCCGGATTTTCTAATCCTTGCCAATTCTTTTTTATTATGTTAGAATAATCCTAAGGTGAGAGTATGGCTAATTTTACTGAAAAAGCAATTAAAGAAAGTTTTATGGAGCTGCTTAACGATAAACAGCTCAGCAAAATAACCGTGAAGGATATTTCCGAAAAATGCGGTATAAACAGAAATACGTTTTATTATCATTTCAACGATATTCCGGATTTGCTCGAGGTTATTTTTACCGAGGAAGCGGAGAAAATCATAAACGTTGATGAGAACGCCTCGCTGTATGAGCTTTTGATTCTTGCCGTTGACTTTTCTATCGAGAATAAAACGGCGGTTTATCATATTTTTAAATCAGCTAACCGCGAGATGTTCGAGGCTTTCCTCGGCCGTATTTCCGAAAAAGCGGTATCCCAGCTGATTGAGCGCAAGGCGGCGGAGTATAATACCGAGGAAAATAATAAGCGTGCGATTATTCAGTATTATAAGTATCTTTTAATGGGTATAGTTATAGACTGGCTCTCTAACGAAATGCAGTACGAGCTTCAGAATGAGCTCAGAAGAATCTGCGACCTTTTTGAAGGCTCTATGGAACGGGCGCTTGAAAGAGGCAGCGTTTAAAAGCGGTAAGTGGTAAGTGATAAGTTCGCTTACCGCTTTTCTGTTGTATAAATTTTGTGCATTTAGTTTAAAATGCCTAAAATTCGAACGCGTAAAATTTCTTGACTATTCCGTTTTTGATTAGCGCTAAATATAATAATGTTACAATGATTAACTATGACTAACTGCTGATAATTGGAGGAAAGGTTAATGAGATTCGGTAAGGCAATCGTAAAAAGCCGCGTTGTTATTTTAATAATCGCGCTGGCGCTTATGGTGCCGTCTGTTCTCGGAATGATTTTTACCCGCGTAAACTACGATATGCTTAATTATCTTCCCGAGAATCTCGACACCGTAAAGGGACAGAGCTACCTTCTGGATGACTTCGGTAAGGGCGCCTTCTCGTTTATTATTGTCGAAAATATGGAAGAAAAAGACGTCGTTAAGCTTGAGAAAAAGCTTAAAAAGGTTGACCACGTCGATACGGTATTATGGTACGCCGATATCGCGGATATTTCTGTACCGATAGAAATACTTCCGTCTGATATTAAGGATGCGTTCAATTCAGGCGACTCAACGATGATAGCCGTGTTCTTCGACACCTCAACCTCAGCCGACGAAACTATGGACGCGATAACGGAAATACGCTCGATTACCGGCAAGCATTGCTTCGTTTCGGGACTGTCGGCGATGATAACCGATATGAGGAACCTCGCCGAGAGCGAGGAGGCTGTATACGTCGCGGTAGCCGTTGTGCTTGCCGTTGCGGTTATGATGCTGTTTATGGACAGCTTTCTTATCCCGTTTATCTTCCTCGTAAGTATCGGAATGTCGATTCTCCTCAATATGGGAACGAACTACTTCCTCGGGGAGATTTCGTATATCACTAAAGCGCTCGCGGCGGTGCTTCAGCTCGCCGTAACGATGGATTATTCAATCTTTCTCTGGCACAGCTATGAGGAGCAGAAAAAGCTTCAGCCCGACCATAAAACAGCTATGGCTAAGGCGATTAACGAAACCGTGCTTTCCGTTTTCGGAAGCTCAATAACCACCGTGGCAGGCTTTATCGCGCTGTGCTTTATGAGCTTTACCTTGGGACGCGACCTCGGTATCGTAATGGCTAAGGGCGTTGCGCTCGGAGTAATCGGATGCGTAACAACTCTTCCGGCGCTGATACTGTTATTCGATAAGCCGCTTGAAAAAACATCTCACCGACCGCTTGTACCGGATACTAAAAAGCTCTCAAAGGGGATAGTAAAAATCTTCCCCGTATTCCTTATCATATTCCTCGCAGTTTTAGGCCCCGCGATTTACGGCTACGCAAATACAAACAACGAGGTTTACTATAACTTCTCTCAAAGCCTTCCCGAGGATATGCCGAACGTAATCGCAAATTCAAAGCTTGAGGAGGATTTCGGAATCGGAACAACCCATATGCTGCTTTCGGACGCAAAGCTCGACAGCAAAAAGGGCTATAAAATGATTTCCGAGCTTAAAAAGGTAAAGGGAGTTAAATACGTTTTAGGACTAAAGAGCCTTGTCGGGGAATCAATCCCCGAGGAAATGCTACCCTCCTCGGTAACCGAGGTGCTTAAAAGCGATAACTGGGAGCTTACGCTTATCAACTCCGAGTATAAGCAGGCTACCGATGAAGTTGCCGGTCAGATTGACTCTATTAATAAAATAATAAAAAAATACGATAAAAAGGGTATTCTTATCGGAGAGTCGTCCTGTATGAACGACCTGATTGAAGTAACTAACGTCGATTTCAGGGTAGTTAACATAATCTCTATTATAGCGATATTTATAATCATTCTGTTTGTTGAGAAGAGCATTTCTCTTCCGGTTATACTCGTTGCGGTAATTGAAACTGCGATTTTCATAAACCTCGGCATTCCGCATTACCTCGGCGACAGCCTGCCGTTTATAGCGCCTATCTGTATAAGTACGATTCAGCTCGGCGCGACGGTCGACTACGCGATACTTATGACGACGCGGTATAAAAAGGAGCGTTCGCTTGGAAACAATAAGCGCGCCGCGGTTATTACGGCGCTTTCAACCTCGATACCGTCGATTGTCGTCAGCGCGCTGGGGCTTTTCGCGGCGACCTTCGGAGTCGCGGTTTACTGCGACGTTGATATGATAGGCTCGATTTGTCTGCTTCTCGCGAGAGGCGCGATTGTAAGTATGTTCTGCGTAATTCTTATATTACCGGCAATGTTTATGCTGTTTGATAAGGTTATAGCAAAAACAACCATAGGATTTTTACCTAAAACTGGAGGTAAGAAAAATGGATAAAATTAAAAGATATATGCCTAAGGCTTTAAGCCTTCTGCTTGCGTTTACGATTATCTGCTCCGTTACGGCAACTGCCGCATATACAGCCGGAGCCGAAAGCTCGGGCACAGGCTCAGCTTCAGATAATTCAAAGGTAAGCAAGCAGGAAACGGTTTACGTTATCGCCGACGCCGAGGGCAACCCGGATAAGGTTATTGTAAGCGACTGGATTAAAAATCCCGCTAAGCTCGATAAAATTTCCGATAAAACCGATTTAAAGGATATAAAGAACATTAAGGGCGACGAGAAATATACCTTAAACGGAGATAATATGTGTATCTGGGACGCTCAGGGCAACGATATCTACTATCAGGGAACCTCAAAAAAGGATATCCCGGTAGATTTAAGTGTAAGCTACCGCCTTGACGGAAAATCCGTAACGCCTAAGGAGCTCGCGGGTAAAAGCGGCAGGGTTACAATGCGCTTCGACTATAATAACAAGCAGTATGAGAACGTGACCGTTAACGGTAAGAAAACTAAGATTTACGTTCCGTTCGTTATGCTTTCGGGTATGATACTCGATAACGAGAAGTTCTCGAACGTCACCGTAAATAACGGCAAGGTTATAAACGACGGCAGTCATACCGTTGTAGCCGGCTTCGCAACTCCGGGACTCGAGGAGGATTTAGCCCTCGAGAGCGAGGATATCGAGTTTCCGAACTACGTTGAAATAAAAGCGGACGTTAAGGATTTTGAACTCACCACCACTATGACTCTCGCGACAAACGACGTTTTCAGCGATATTGATTTCACTAAGGCTGATGAGAAAATCGAAAGCCTCGATAAAAAGCTTGATAAGCTTACCGACGCGACCGATAAGCTGATTGACGGTTCCTCAAAGCTGTATAAGGGATTATCTACTCTGCTTGATAAGTCCGGTCAGCTCATCTCGGGCGTTAAAAGCCTCGTTAAGGGAGCTAAGCAGCTTTCCGGAGGAGCTTCGCAGCTCGATAAGGGCGCAGGCAAGCTGAATAAGGGCGCGGGTAAGCTTGATAAGGGCGCAGGCTCTCTTAAGGTCGGAATCAATACTCTTAAAAACGGAGTAGCTCAGCTAGCGAGCGGACTTTCAACCTTATCCTCAAACAGCTATACGCTTAATTCCGGAGCAAAGCAGGTCTTCGAAAGCCTGCTCTCAACCGCGGACGCTCAGATTGCCGCGGCAGGCGTAAAAGCCGATAAGCTTACTATCGATAATTACGACGAGGTGCTCTCGGGAATAACCGGCTCGCTCAGCGAGGAATCCGTTAAAAAGCTCGCGTATAATACGGCGCTTGAGACCGTGACCTCTACTGTTAAGGCTCAGGAGGAGCTTATCAGAACTCAGGTAGAGGCTGCCGTAAAGGCTCAGGTTATTGAGGGCGTCCTCGCGAAATCGGGTATGGAAATGACCGCCGAGCAGTACAGCGCCGCCGCAGCGGCAGGTACGATTGACGACGCGGTTCAGGCTCAGATTAACGCAGCGGTTGAACAGCAGATGAGGTCTGACGCGATTAAGAACACGATTAACGAAAAAACTAACGCTCAGATTCAGTCGCTTATAGACGAGAATATGAAAACCGACGCGGTTCAGGCTCAGATTAACGCCGCTGTCGAAAAGGCTAAGAGCGGAGCGACTGCTATCTCCGAGCTTAAAACTCAGCTTGATTCCTATAATAAGTTTTACCAAGGCGTGCTTTCCTATACAGGCGGAGTCGACAGTGCAAAGGCAGGCGCCGATAAGCTGAACTCAGGTTCTCAGCAGCTCTATAAGGGCGCAGGCGACTTAAAGTCCGGAACTAAGAGCTTAAAGAAGGGTGCTAAGGACTTAAAGAAGGGAACCAAGGCGCTCTCCGAGGGAACGATTACCCTCGCTGACGGCGTTAAAAAGCTCGCCGGCGGCTCCGACGCGCTTGTAGGCGGAGTTAAGCAGCTTAAGGACGGCTCGCTCACTCTTAATTCAGGTCTTAAGACGTATAAGGAGCAGGGCGTTAAAAAGCTCGTTGACTTAGTTGACGGCGACGTAAAGGGACTTTTATGCAGGCTTAAAGCAATCTCTAAGGTAAGCTCCGATTATAAGTCCTTCACCGGTACCGGCTCGGGTATGGACGGTAAGGTAGACTTTATCTATAAGACCGATTCAATAAAAAGTAAATAGCTTTTAAGTAAGGAATTCATTAAATTTCCCCTTTTTATAAAAGAAGCGCAGTTCGTTTAATTGGACTGCGCTTCTTTTTGTCACTATATTTTCCGGCTCTCATAGTATATTTGTAGTAGGTGTTAGCTATGAATGAAAGAATAAATACTATTGCTGTCTTAGGCGGAGATAAGCGCCAGCTTTTCTGCGCTAAGGCTTTAGCCGATTACGGCTATAACGTTGTGCTCGCCGGATTCGATTTGCTCGAAAGCTACGGCTCGCTTGAGCTTACCTCTTTAGATAACGCGCTTAAATACGCCGACGTGTTTTTGCTTCCGCTTACGGGAGTGAAGGGTGATTTTATTCCTTGCTATTTTTCTGATAAAGAAATAAAACTTACCGCTAAAGTAAGGAGAGCCTTAAACGAAAAGCCTGTAATTATGGGGCGCTCTTCTTCTTTAAAGGGAGTTAAGGCTTACGACCTTTTAGCGCGCGAGGACTTCGCTGTGCTTAACGCTCAGCCAACCGCCGAGGGCGCACTTTGCGTTGCGATAAAAAGCTACGAAAAAACTATCCTCGGCTCAAAAATCCTCGTAATCGGTTACGGAAGAATCGGAAAAGCTCTCTCTAAAATGTTAAAGGCGATTAACGCCGAGGTGAGCGTAGCCGCGAGGAGCAGCGTCAAGAGAGCGTATATAAAATCCGACGGAAATATCCCGGTTGATACGCACTCGCTTGACTCAATTTCCGGTTACGATATAGTTTTTAATACCGCAGACGCTCCCGTAATTACCGAAGAAATTCTTAAAAACAGCGGCTGTGATACCCTTATTATCGACTTAGCCTCATATCCCGGCGGAGTGGATTTCAACGCGGCTGAAAAGCTCGGCTTTACGGCGTTTACGGCGTCAGCGCTTCCGGGGCAGTTTTCCCCGATGACGGCGGGCGAAATCATAGCCGATACACTTGTGACTATTCTTAAGGAGGAATACAGCCTGTGAAAGCAAATATAGGATTTGCTCTGTGCGGCTCTTTCTGCACCTTTTCGAGGGCGATACCTCAGATGGAAAGACTTGTTAACGACGGCTATAACGTTATTCCCGTGATGAGCGAAACCGCCGCTTCAACCGATACGAGGTTCGGGCTTGCGCGGGAATTTATAGATAAAATTGAAAAAATAACCGAAAAAAAGATTATTAAAACGATAGACGCGGCTGAGCCGATAGGCCCCGAAAAGCTGTGCGATTTAATTATCGTCGCGCCCTGTACCGGAAATACGCTCGCAAAGCTTTCGCTGGGGCTTACCGACAGCCCGGTCGCTATGGCGGTTAAATCTCATCTCAGGATTAACCGCCCTGTGCTTTTATGCGTTGCGACTAACGACGGACTCGGAGCTTCTGCGCAGAATATCGGAAAGCTTTTAAATACGAAAAACATCTATTTTATGCCTATGTCCCAGGACGATTATGTTAATAAACCCAAGTCGCTTGTGGGGCATTTTGAGCTGATACCCGACTGCGTTGAAAGGGTTCTGAAAGGTGTACAACCCCAGCCGGTTTTTAAGTAGGAAGCAGGAAGCGGAAAGTAGGGATGAAGAGAAGAGCGTAGAACGAAGAGCGAAGAGTTTTAACAATTAACGATTAACAATCAACAATTAACAGTTTCGGTCGGGCAGACAGAATAGCTATTATTTCAGCCAATATCTCCCGACCGCATTTTATGCAAGCTCCGCTTGCGGAGCATATAAATTATGTCGGGAATCCGAGTTTCTTTTACGGTACGCGCTGTCTACCCGACATTCCCTTAGCCCTATACCCTTAGCCCTTTGCCCTATATAAATCCGTTTGACGAGGATAATTAAAACTATTGAAAATTAAAGTCCTCTTTGTTATAATTAGTCTTGAAAATAACAAGGAGGACTGATCTATGAAATACTGTCCTAAATGCAAAAAACTATATAACGACGAGATTATGAACTGTGCCTGTTCCGAGTGTAAGGGCAAGGCGCTTAAAACTATTGAGGACGAAACTACCTCCGTTTATCTTTGCTCCGGAGACGTAATCGAGCGCGACCGCGTTCAGGCGGCTCTTACGGACAGCGGTATTCCGAGCGTATACACGCGCCATATGGTGAGCGCAAATTCTCAGCTCGTTACGGGTTCGGATTTCGACAGCTTCGATATACTCGTGCCGTATGAGCTTTACGAAAAGGCTTACGACGTAGCCGTAGGTATCGGCGCGATTAAGCTTGAGGGCGAGGAAATTATTGAGGACGAAAAGCTCGCGGAGACCGTAGAGGAATTCGAGAGTATGTCGCGCTCAAAGAGAACTACCGTAAGGGTGCTTTCGGCAATTCTTTTTATCATACTTATAGCGGTTGTCATTTACGGAACCGACTATATCACGGCTTTTATTAAGTCGCTGTTCTCGTGATTATGGGTAAGGTATTTGTAAGCGCGGTAATTGTTGCCGCCGGAAATTCGACGAGAATGGGGCTCGAAATCAGCAAGCAGTTTATTAAACTAAATGGTGAGCCCGTAATATCTCACACGCTGAGAGCGTTTGAGAGCTGTGAGGTTATTGACAGCGTTGTCGTGGTATGCCGTGACTGCGACCGCGCCGAAATCGAGAGGATAATCCGCGGGCGCGGATACAGTAAGGTGAAAGCGCTTGCTTCGGGCGGAGCGGAACGTTCCGACAGCGTTCGCAACGGAGCCGCTTTATGCGACGAAAGGACTACTCATTTCGCTGTTCATGACGGCGCACGTCCCCTTATCAGCGCGGATGATATAAAAATGGTTGTTGATAAAGCGGTGAAAACGCGCGCGGCGGCGCTCGGAACTCTCGTTACCGACACGATTAAGGTCGTAAACGAGAAGAACGAGATTATTTCAACTCCCGAAAGAAGTATGCTTCGTGCGGTTCAGACGCCTCAGGTTTTTGAGAAAGAGCTGTACCTTAAAGCCCTTGACTATGCCGAAAAGAATAAACAGCCCGTTACCGACGACTGTAAGCTTGTTGAGAATATAGGCGAAACGGTTAATATCGTCATCGGCAGTGAAACGAATATCAAGTTAACCACGCAGAATGATATAAGAATCGCTGAAGCGATTTTAAGTATGTAGTTCTCAGTTCTCAGTTCTCAGAACGGATAAGGAAAGATTTATATGGAAAATAAAAGTTATAAAGACCTGATTGTTTGGCAGAAATCTATTGATTTGACAGAACAAGTATATGAGATGGTAAAGCTGTTTCCTGATGATGAACGCTATGTGCTCTCAACCCAAATGCGTCGGGCGGCTATTTCTATTCCGTCAAATATTGCCGAGGGGCAACAGAGAAATTCAACAAAAGAATTTATAAACTTTCTGTATATTGCGAAAGGTTCAAAAGCTGAGCTTCAAACACAATGCTATATTTGTTTAAGGCTTAATTTGTTGAAAAAGGAACAAGTAAAGCCTGTTATGGAGTTGCTTGCGGAAATCGGCAAAATGATTACAAAGCTTATTGAGTCGTTAAGGGATGAATAAATTTTTGTTTTTTCAGAAACGGTTTTTGTAACAATAACTGAGAACCGAGAACTGAGAACTAAAAACTATTTTCGAAAGGATTGAGAAAATGCGTATTGGTCACGGATATGATGTACATAAACTGGTAGAGGGAAGAAAGCTGATACTCGGAGGGGTTGATATCCCGTACGAGAAAGGACTGCTCGGCCACAGCGACGCCGACGTATTGCTCCACGCAATAATGGACGCCCTGCTCGGCGCGGCGGCTCTCGGCGATATCGGCAAGCTCTTTCCCGATACGGACGAGCGCTTTAAGGGCGCAGACAGTATCCTCCTGCTTAAGGAGGTCTGCCGTGTGCTCGGCGAAAACGGCTATAAAATCGGAAATATCGACTCGACCGTTATCGCTCAGAAGCCTAAGCTCAAGGACTATATAGTTTCTATGCGCGGGAATATCGCCGCCGCCTGCAAAATTGACGTAAGTCAGGTGAGCGTTAAGGCGACTACCGAGGAAAAGCTCGGATTTACCGGCTCGGGCGAGGGAATCTCCGCGCACAGCGTGTGCCTGATTTTATAATAAAAGAGAATATTCATAACGCCTTGTTCATATTTTTGAACGAGGTGTTTTTATGTTAAGAAGATTAATTGCGCTGTTTTCGTGTATACTGATTTTAGGGGCTGTTCCGGTTGTATCGCACGCTGAAAGTAAGGTCGACGTCAGCGCGCCGTCCGCTGTGCTTATCGAAGCTGATAGCTGTAAAATTCTTTCAGAGAAAAATCCGCACGAAAAACGCGCCTGTGCTTCCGTTACGAAGGTGATGACCTTACTGCTCGTTATGGAAGCTCTCGACAGCGGTAAGCTTAAGCTTTCCGACGAGCTTACTGCATCGGCTCACGCCGCGTCAATGGGCGGCTCCGATATCTGGCTCGAGGAGGGCGAGGTTATGTCTGTTGACGACCTTATTAAAGCTACTGCCGTAGCCTCCGCCAACGACGCCGCGGTAGTGCTCGCCGAGGCGATCTGCGGAAGCGAAAAAACCTTTGTCGCCGAGATGAATAAACGCGCTAAAGAGCTCGGAATGAAGGATACGGAGTTTAAAAACTGCAACGGACTTGACGAGGAAGGTCATCTTACCTCGGCTTACGACGTTGCGCTGATGTCCGCCGAGCTCGTGAAGCATAAAAAGATTTTTGACTATACGAAGATATGGATTGAAAATCTCCGCGGCGGAAAAACCCAGCTCGTAAATACAAATAAGCTTTTAAAAACGTATAACGGGATCACAGGGCTTAAAACCGGCACAACCGACGAGGCGGGCTGCTGTATGAGCGCAACCGCCGAGCGCGACGGGCTTAAGCTTATCGCCGTTGTACTCGGGTGCGACAGCGGTACCGCGCGTTTTGCCGACAGCGCCGCCCTGCTCGATTACGGCTTCGCCGATTATACGGTAAAAAACCTCACGCTCCCGAAAAAGGCTGAGGGCAGCGTTAAGGTAAAGGGCGGTATGAGCGATACGCTCTATTTAAGGTGCGAAAAGCCCGGCACAATGATAGTGAGCCGGATGGCAGGGGAGAAGTTTTTAACCGAATGCAGGATTAAAAAGGAAATTGAGCTTCCCGTAAAGGCGGGAGACGTCGTCGGCGAGGTTAATTATTATTCCGGAAAAGAATTATTAAAAACCTGCAAAATCACCGCTAAAAATACGATAGAGAAGATGACGTTTTCCTCGGTAACTTCGGCAGTTTATAAAGCTATGCTTAGTTGGTAATTAACCCTAAAAAACAATATATATTTTTTTTGATTAAAATTTATATAAAATAATGTTGCATACAATACCGTTTTGTGCTAAAATATACCTATCAATATGCAAATATGAGTAACTATATTATTTGTCAGGAGGTAATTCAATGTCAACTAAATTAATTGACAAATATCTTAACGGTTTTGTAGGCGAGGATGAGTTTAAGGGTATTGAGGCTCAGGTAAAGTCCGCCCATAAGGCTCTCCACGACGGAACGGGACTCGGCAACGATTTTATCGGTTGGGTAGACCTTCCTACAAATTACGATAAGGAAGAATTTGACCGTATTAAAAAGGCTGCGGAAAAGATTAAAAAGAATACCGACGTATTCGTAGTAATCGGTATCGGCGGCTCCTACCTCGGCGCGAGAGCGGCTATCGAGTTTTTAACCTCTCCGAATTACAACGCGCTGTGCAAGGATACTCCGCAGATTTACTTTACCGGCAATTCAATAAGCTCCTCGGCCTTAGCTGATATTATCGAGCTTTGCGAGGGCAAGGACGTTTCCATCAATATGATTTCAAAATCCGGTACCACCACCGAGCCGGCTATCGCGTTCAGAGTTTTCCGCGATATGCTCGAGAAAAAGTACGGTAAGGACGGCGCCCGCGAGCGTATCTTCTGTACTACCGATAAGGCGCGCGGTACCTTAAAGCAGCTTGCCGATAAGGAAGGCTACGAGACCTTCGTAGTTCCCGACGACGTAGGCGGACGTTATTCCGTACTCACAGCGGTAGGACTTCTTCCGATTGCCGTAGCGGGAGCAGATATCGACGCTCTTATGGCAGGCGCTAAAAAGGCTCAGGATGAGTTTAATAACGACGACCTTTATTCGAACGACTGTTATAAATACGCCGCAATAAGAAATATCCTTTACAATAAGGGCTATACAACCGAGATTATGGTTAGCTACGAGCCTGCTTATACTCTTATGAACGAGTGGTTTAAGCAGCTCTACGGCGAGTCTGAGGGTAAGGATAAGAAGGGTATCTTCCCGGCGAGCGTTATATTCTCAACCGACCTTCACTCTCTCGGTCAGTACATTCAGGACGGCAGACGTAATCTCTTTGAGACTGTTGTTCTATTTGATAAATGTAAAAAAGAAATTACTCTCGGCGAGGATCCGACCAACGTGGACGGTCTTAACTTCCTTACCGGAAAAACTATGGGCTTCGTAAATCAGAAGGCGTTCGAGGGAACCGTTCTCGCTCATAACGACGGCGGCGTTCCGAATGTTGTTCTTGACGTTGAGGAAATGGACGAGGCAAACTTAGGCTACCTCATCTACTTCCTTGAGAAGGCTTGCGCAATCTCGGGTTATGTGCTCGGAGTAAATCCGTTTAACCAGCCCGGCGTAGAAAGCTATAAGAAGAATATGTTCGCTTTACTCGGCAAGCCCGGTTATGAGGACGCTAAGGCGGAGCTCGAAGCGAGATTAAAGTAATTTCAAGAAAAAACATAAGGAGGAGTAAAAGTATGGTTACTTTACTTATCGGAAAAAAAGGTTCAGGAAAAACAAAAAAGCTTATCCAGCTCGCTAACGAGGCGGTTGCCGCTTCTCAGGGTAACGTAGTAGTTATTGAAAAGGGAGCTAAGCTTACCTATGATATTACCTCAAAGGCTCGTCTTATTGATACCGACCAGTATCAGATAAAAGGCTATGATATGCTGTTCGGCTTTTTAAGCGGAATTTGCGCGGGTAACTATGATGTTACCGATATTCTTATCGACTCTACATTCAAGATTTGTCCCGAAGCTGTAGGCGGTCTCGACGGCTTCACAAAGAAGCTTCAGGACTTAAGCGAGAACTCAGGCGCTGACTTCGTAGTTCTTATCTCCGCTTCCGAGGAGGATATCCCGAGCGAGATTAACGCTGTTTGTGAGAAGTTATAAAAATTTAATAACAGGAAAAGGGCTTGCGTCGTCAAGCCCTTTATGTTTTCGATACTTAATATGAAATTTGATTTTGACAGTTTGTTTCCGACTACAACTCACCCGAAGATTTGCGAAAAAAACGGCTTCGGCGGTAAGAAATTTGCGCCTGTGAGGAAGTGGTCGAAGAAAGCGGATAAATATCCGTGTAAAAGCAGCCGCTTTTACAGCGCTCCGTTTCACGCGAGAAATAACGCGTTATCAATCGGAAGAAAGCTCTATAACCTAGCGCTTAAGGCTAAGCTCTCCGACGAACCGCTTGAATTTACGTTCGGCGGTGAAGAGGGAAAAACTTCGGTTGACTTTTTAAAGTATAATAATAAAACGAATCCCGAAAAAACGCTCAGGGCGCAAAACGATTTTTTAAGCCTGATTAATAATAAGGCTCCCGCTTTTCAGGCTTATGCGCTGCTGGGGCTTGCGCTTCATACCGTTCAGGACTATTTCGCTCATGCTGTGCGGGTGGATTTATTTTGCGCGCGGAATAATTATTACTTTTTCGAGGGCTTTATTCCCGTATCGGAGTATAAGAACATACCTGTTTACGAGGTTGATGAGCTTATCGGTGTAAGCAATAACGATATTGAGGATAATATCCGCGTTATGAGCTGGCGCTATAACGCGGCGTGCAGGCTGACTTCCGCGCTCAGCGAAATGTGGAAAAGCAATCGGGAAATAGATTCCCTGACTGCCGAACCGACAGGCTCAGTAAAATTCTATAAAAGAACTAAAGGGCTGCTCAGCCGAAAAAAATTCTGGACAATAGCTTATAAAGAATATGGATGTGAAATAAATAAAACGTCAGTATGAAAAACCATACTGACGCTTTTTTACTTTATAAGAAACTGCGTTCCTTAATAAAATAAAAAACATTTTATATTTCCCGCTCAGTTGCGCCCTGCGTGCACACGAGCGATGGCTGAAGAAAGCGCACGCACTTTGGTGCGCACGCTTTCTTGTCATTAGGATTATTAAAACTTTACGAGCTCCGCTATATAATCGCTGAGCTTATCGATAGCAACTCTTTCCTGCTCCATAGTGTCGCGGTTGCGGACTGTTACGCAG
Organism: uncultured Ruminococcus sp.; assembly: GCA_905234015.1. Classification (GTDB taxonomy): domain Bacteria; phylum Bacillota; class Clostridia; order Oscillospirales; family Acutalibacteraceae; genus Ruminococcoides. The sequence goes on along the minus strand of CAJOFK010000025.1, from coordinate 1,997 downwards.
TTGTCCTCTAAGCTGTCAAAGTCGTAGGTGATACAAATCGGAGTTCCGATTTCATCCTGACGGCGGTAACGCTTGCCGATTGAGCCGGCGTCGTCGTAATCAACCATAAAGTCTTTAGCGAGAGTGTCAAATACCTCGCCTGCCTTATCGCCGAGCTTCTTTGAGAGCGGAAGTACGGCTGCCTTAAACGGCGCGAGAGCGGGGTGAAGTCTGAGAACGGTTCTCTTATCCTTCTCGTTGATTTCCTCCTCATCGTAAGCCTCGGTCATAATCGCGAGGAAAAGTCTTTCTACGCCGAGGGAGGGCTCAATAACGTAGGGAATGTACTTCTCGTTAGTCTGCGGGTCAAAGTATTCAAGCGACTTTCCGCTGGTGTTGATATGCTGGGTAAGGTCGTAGTCGGTTCTGTCCGCAACGCCCCACAGCTCGCCCCATCCGAAGGGGAAGAGGTACTCGAAATCGGTAGTCGCCTTGCTGTAGAAGCAGAGCTCCTCCTTATCGTGGTCGCGAAGTCTGAGGTTCTCCTCCTTGATATTTAAGGAATAAAGCCAGTCGCGGCAGAAGCTTCTCCAGTAATCAAACCACTCAAGGTCGGTGCCGGGCTTGCAGAAGAACTCAAGCTCCATCTGCTCAAACTCTCTTACGCGGAAAATAAAGTTTCCGGGGGTGATTTCATTTCTGAAGCTCTTACCTATCTGAGCTACGCCGAACGGAACCTTTTTGCGGCTCGTTCTCTGAATATTCGCGAAGTTTACGAAAATACCCTGAGCGGTCTCGGGACGGAGATAAAGCTCGTTTTTAGTGTCCTCGGTAACGCCCTGGAAGGTCTTGAACATAAGGTTAAACTGACGGATATCGGTGAAGTTGTGCTTTCCGCAGTTGGGGCAGCAAATTCCCTTTTCATTAATATAGTCAGTCATCTGCTCGTTTGACCAGCCCGCAACGTTAGTGCCGTCAAAGTCCTCAATAAGGTTATCGGCTCTGTGGCGTGTTTTACATTCGCGGCAGTCCATAAGCGGGTCGGAGAATCCGCCGAGGTGGCCGGAGGCTACCCAGGTCTGGGGATTCATAAGAATAGCGGAGTCGAGTCCGACGTTCAGCTTATTCTCCTGAACGAACTTCTTGAGCCACGCTTTTTTGATGTTGTTTTTAAGCTCAACGCCGAGCGGGCCGTAATCCCAGGTGTTTGCGAGTCCGCCGTAAATTTCGGAGCCCGGGTATACAAATCCTCTGCCCTTGCAGAGAGCTACAATGCTTTCCATATTTTTCTTGTTATTGTCCAAAGAAAACCCTCGTTTCTTATTAAAATTACATACAATAAATATAATAATAAAAAAGGGGATTGTTGTCAAGCGCTAATCCCCGTATATAACCCGCGCTTTTAAACTTCAGCCCGATGTTTTTTATTCATATTATTTCACAATTGTATTTGGAAAGATTTGCTTATTACAATAATTTTGATTTTTTTATAAAAACTGCTTGAAAATATTTTGTTTTTCATTTATAATATGTATAAGCTTAAATCCGCTACTGCGGAAAATTTCATTTAGGAGGAAAAATTAATGAAAACGTTAAAGAAAACATTAAGCTTAATTCTTGCTGTTTGCATTGTTGCTTCAATGGCAGTAATCGCTACAGTATCCGCTTCTGCTAACGCAGGAGACGAAATTCGCAGATACGATGTAACTCAGATCGTTAACGCTGATCCTGAAAAGCAGGTAAATACGAAGACTTATTACTTCTATATGCCTACTGAGTGGAGAAACGAGTATAACGATAACTATGACGGCAAAGACCTCGCTTCCTGTACAGCAGGTATCTACTGGTGGGACGGTTCCTATAACTGCTCCGACTATCAGGGCAAGCAGTCCAACGCTTGGCCGGGATATGGTGTAAAAGAGACAGAAGCTGCTGACGCTAACATCTTTAAGGCTGCAGTTCCCGAAGATGTTCCGAAGATTATCTGGAACAACCTCGTAGACGGCGGCGAAGATAAG
>CAJOFK010000024.1 GCA_905234015.1 uncultured Ruminococcus sp. | reverse complement strand
ATACTTAATGTCTACAGTCTGCTCGCCGTTACCGCCGTTGTTGAAGATGATTGTATCGAACTGAGAATCAAATGTTGCTGTGTACTGATCCTCGTTCATATCGTTCTTTGACTTATCTGTGAGCTTAACACCCGGCCACTCAGCGTTCTTCTTAGAAGTGTCTGAGGACTTCCAAGCATACAGATATACGTTGCCCCAGCCCTGGTTGTCAGTGAATTTGAGTGTTGTCTGACCGGAGGGAGCCGCTGTCTGAGTAGCTGTTGCTGTCTGAGTTGCTGTTGCAGTCTGAGTAGCGGTCTGAGTCTCGGTTACGGTCTGAGTCTGTGTCTGGGTTTGGGTTTGGGTCTGTGTTTGTGTTTGAGTCTGGGTAGCTGTTGCAGTTGCAGGTCTTTCGAGCTGCCATGTACCTAACGTCCATTTACCCTCGCCATTCTTTGCTGACAGATAATAACCCGTATACTCCGTGTAAGTTGCATCAACGGTCTGCTCGCTGCCGTTATTGAATATAACCTTTTCATATCCGTCTAAATCAGCTGTGTACTGAGCCTGACCCATATCGTTTGTGCCTACATAAGTCATAGCAACGCCGGGCCAATTCGCGTTCTGGTTGCCTGCGCCTCCGTTACCCTTCCAAGCATAAGCGTTTACGGTTGACCAACCCTGATTGTTGGTGAAGAGAACCTTATAGGTGCTGCCTGAGGAAGAAGTCGAGCCGCTCTCGTTATATACAACTGCAACTTTGCCTGCGCCAACGGTACCGCTTAAGTAACCGTTGCTTACTGTAAATGTTCCGCCGTTAGCTGCGTCTGTATAAGTGCCTGCGGGCATGCTTGTGCTTACGCTTACGCTCTGGCTGGAGGAGCCTGTGTTAACGAAACATACACCTACGCTTCCGCGCTTAACAGCGAGAAGCTGAGTATTACCGTTAACGTTTTCGAGGTTAACGCCCTGACCCTTGGCTGCGTTATGGAACTTGTTAACAGCTACAACTTCCTTATCGAAATAGAAGCCGTCGCCGCCGTCGTAAGTATTATTGGAGCCTTTCCAATTTGAGGCAGAACTGTTGTAGGGACGGGCAAAGTAAAGCGCGTTAAGATTCTGAGCCGCGATTGTCGCCCAAGCAAGTTTAACCTTGGAGTTATCCATGCCGTAGTTGTTTACAAAGTTATCATGGGACTCTACCCAGCAAACGAGGTTTTTGGCGCCGAGATTTGCCTGATAATCGCTGAGATCGCTTACAGGAAGATAACCGCTTGAAACTTTATTTTTAACTGTATCGCTGTATGCGGAACCTGTAACATTCATATATGCCGCATAGCCTGTGAGAGGACAATTCTGACCTGCGAGTACTTCACCGTATGAGAACTTATCGCCGAGACCGGTTAATACTGTCGGCCAGTAGTTAGAGGTCGGGTATCCCGAGAGCTCATCGCTTGCAGGAAGCTCGATGTGCTTAGCAGCGTCAAAACGGAAGCCGTCGGCGCCTGCGCTGATAATGCTCTGAAGCAGTGTCTTTGCCTCTGACTGAAGCGTTGTATTGGCAGTATTAAGGTCAGGCATACCGGTGATTTTATACTGTGTCTGCTTTAAACGGTTATCCCAGTCATTACCAATGTCACCATATGTGTGGTAATCCTGTGTAATACCTGAAATATAAGATGTCTGGTCGGTTGTGTGGTTTAAAACTACGTCAACGATAACCTTAAGTCCGAGATCGTGAGCCTCACCACAGAGTTTTGTAAACTCTTCCTGAGTACAAATCTTGTTACCGATTGTGTAGTTTTTCGGCTGATAGAACTGGTACCAGTTATCAACCGTGTTGTCGGCGGTGCTGCTGCCGCTGCCGACAATTCCGCTGATCGGAGAAGTCTGAATCGCTGTGTAGCCGGCTTCAGCGATTTCGTTCAGTTTTGCTCTGATTACGCTGACAGGCCAGTTCCAGCAATGAAGAATAACTTCTTCCGAACTGTACTTTGTGTTGGGACTGCCTGTTGCCGAAGCAGAACTAATAGACATTCCCGCAAAGCATCCGAATACCAATGCAATACATAAAAGCATTGATAAAATTCGCCTTGATTTTTTCATAGTCTCAACTCCTTAAATAATTATAAAAAAGGCTATTTTTATTATACAATAAAGTTTCCTCATTTTCAAGATTTTATGTGCAAATTACTAAGAAAAGATGAACGACCGGCACAATTTGCCTGTGCCGGTCGTTTCTATACTATATATAGTGTTTTCAGTATCAGGTTTTACTCGATAGGCTCGAAGTCAGCCACGCCGTGCTTGCAAAGCGGACAGATGAAGTCCTCGGGAAGCTCGTCGCCCTCGTAAATATATCCGCAGACCTTACATACCCAGCCTTTTTTGCCCTCGGTTTCGGGCTTCGGCTTAACGTTATTCTGATAATAGGTATAGGTCATAGTTTCCTTATCGGAGGTTACTCTCGCCTCGGTGATGCTGCAGATAAACATTCCGTGAGTATCGAGGTCGATATAATCCTCAACCTTTAAGGACATAAAGGAGTTGATATACTTCGGCAGGAAAACAAGTCCGTTATCGGATTTAAGAGTTTCAAAGCCCTCGAATTTATCGGTGTTTCTGCCGCTCTGGAAACCGAATCTTTCAAATACGCTGAACGGCGCCTCAACGGACAGGCAGTTAACGTTCATCTTACCGGTTTCCTTGATAACGTGGTGGGAATAGTTCTGCTTATTGATACATACCGCCACGCGGTTCGGAGAGTTGGTTACCTGAGTAACGGTATTTACGATAAGTCCGTTATCCTTTTTACCGTCGTTTGAGGTAACTACATAAAGTCCGTAGCCGATATTAAACAGCGCGGTCATATCGTTCTTATCGGCTGTCTCGTCATGCTGAGCGAGATAATCCTTGCACAGCTCGTTCGCGAGCGCCTCAAGCTGCTCGCTGCTTGTATCGTTAAGCGCGGACATAATTTTTACGGTTGTGTCGGTATATTCGATATTCTTGCAGCCCTCGAGCATTTTCTTCATAGTTTTAGCCGCGAGAGGAGCCCACGAACCGTTTTCGATAAGACCGATTGTCTTATTGCTGAAGTTGCGCTCGGTTAGGTGATTTATAAATTCTCTCATAAACGGGAAGATTTCGGCGTTGTAGGTAGTGGTCGCGAGTACGATTCTTCCGTAGCGGAAGGCGTCCTCAACGCACTCAGCCATATCCTCGCGAGCGAGGTCGTTAACAACAACCTTCGGACAGCCCTTAACTCTCAGCTTTTCGGCTAAGATTTCAACCGCCTTCTTGGTATTGCCGTAAACGGAGGTATAAGCAATCATAATACCCTCGGTCTCTACGCCGTAGCTTGACCACGTGTTATAAAGGTCGAGATAATAGCCGAGGTTTTCCTTTAATACGGGACCGTGAAGCGGACAGATAATCTCGATATCAAGATTAGCCGCCTTTTTAAGGAGAGCCTGAACCTGAGCGCCGTACTTTCCTACGATACCGATATAATATCTTCTCGCCTCGCACGCCCAGTCCTCATCAACATCCAGCGCGCCGAATTTTCCGAAGCCGTCAGCAGAGAAAAGAACCTTGTCCTTGCTGTCGTAGGTAACGATAACCTCAGGCCAGTGAACCATAGGAGCAGCTACGAAGCTGAGGGTGTGCTCGCCGAGCTCGAGAGCGTCGCCCTCTTTTACGACTATTCTTCTGTCCTCAAACTGAGTTCCGAAGAAATTCTGCATCATATTAAAAGCCTTGGCGCTTGAAACAATAACCGCCTCGGGGTAGTTGTTCATAAAGTTCTTGATATTAGCGCTGTGGTCGGGCTCCATATGCTGTACAACAAGATAATCGGGCTTTCTGCCGCCGAGAGCGTCCTCGAGATTATCGAGCCATTCATTCTTGAAATTGCGGTCGACGGTATCCATAACCGCGATTTTAGAATCCATAATAACGTAAGAGTTATAAGCCATACCGTTCGGTACGATGTACTGACCTTCGAACAAATCGATTTTATGGTCGTTAACGCCTACATACTTAATATCGCCTGTAATATTCATATCTCTGCCTCCTTAGAGCTGTTTTATATAGTATAACATAAAGAAGCCGGATTTTACAACAATATTTTTTATTTAAATTCAACAAAATAAAAACCGACATATTTCATAAAAAAAAAGTATTATTATAGTAAAAAAGCCTAAACAAAACGCAGTGTTAAGCGTTTTTAACCCAGTTAGTCATAATTTTGACTAAAGTCAATCAGGTTTTTATTGGAATTTTACTATTTTGTAGAAAAATTTCAACATTTTAATAAAAAATTGCTCAAATTTGCTTGACATTGTTTCTCAGTATGGTATAATGCAGTCAGGGAGTGATTGAATTTGCTCAATCAGGAAAGATATAAGCTCATTCTGGAGCTTATCGACGAACGAAACACTGTCACCGTGGCGGAGCTCTCAAAGGAGCTGAGCACCTCCGAATCCACAATTAGGAGAGATTTAACCGCGCTTGACCGCCTCGGTAAAATAAGAAAGTTTTTCGGCGGAGCTACCGCGATAAAGCACAACGAAGGCGTATTTGAGGATGCCGTAAGCGTCCGCGAGGCTATTATGAGCGAGGAAAAAACCGCTATCGGAAGCTATGCAGCGAGCTTAATCAACGACGACGACTTCGTATATATCGACTCGGGCACGACGACCTCGAGGCTTATCGACTTTATCACCAACGAAAAGGCGACTTACGTCACTAACGGAATAGCCCACGCTAAAAAGCTGATACGAAAAGGGCTCACGGCGTATGTTATCGGCGGAAAAATCAAGTCGGTAACCGAAGCCGTAGTCGGCTCCGAGGGAATAACCAGCCTGAGGAATTTCAACTTTTCAAAGGCGTTTATGGGTACAAACGGAATCGAGCTCAAGGTAGGCTTTACCACCCCCGATATTGAGGAGGCTCTCGTAAAGCAGACCGCTATCGAAAAAAGCTACACTACATTTGTATTAGCGGACAACTCAAAATTCAGGCGCGTTTTCCCCGTTACGTTCTGCGAGCTCAGCAAATGCTGTATAATCACCGACAGGCTCTCGGACAGTAAATTCGCAAAGGAAACCATAGTTAAGGAGGTAAATAAATGATTTATACCGTAACCTTAAATCCTTCAATAGACTATATCGTAAGACTTAACGACCTAACCCTCGGAATTACAAACCGCACCACAAGCGAGGAATATTACTTCGGCGGAAAAGGAATTAACGTGTCGCTTGTACTCGCGGAGCTTGATTTGGACAGCACCGCGCTCGGATTTGTGGCAGGCTTCACGGGAGAGGCTATTGAAAAAGGCATTAAAAACGACAGGATACATACCGAGTTCATAAGGCTTAAAGAAGGCAACTCGCGAATCAACGTTAAAATCAAGGCGGACGAAGAAACCGAAATTAACGGCCAGGGTCCGCACATTTACCCCGACGAGCTCGAAAAGCTTATGGAAAAGCTCGACGAAATACAAGACGGCGATACTCTCATTCTCGCGGGAAGTATTCCTAATACTCTCCCCGACGATATCTACGAGAGAATGCTCGAGAGGCTTAAGGATAAGAATATAAGAATTGTCGTTGACGCGACTAAAAAGCTTCTCGTAAACTCGCTTAAATATAAACCCTTCCTTATAAAGCCCAACCGTCAGGAAATCTCCGAAATCTTCGACGTTGACGTCAAGACCGAGGAGGATACCGAAAAGTACGCTAAAAAGCTTCAGGAAATGGGCGCTCAGAACGTTCTTATCTCACTCGGCGGAGAGGGCGCTATGCTTATCGACGAAAACGGTGAAAAGCATAAGATGGGCGTATTAAAGGAAAAGGTAATCAACACAGTAGGCTCAGGCGATTCAATGGTAGCGGGATTCGTCGCAGGCTATGAAAAAGAAAAAAGCTACCCTTACGCTCTGAAACTGGGCAGTGTTTGCGGTAACGCTACGGCGTTTTTACCCGGACTTGCCACGAAGGAAAAAATAAATGAATTATTAAAAAAATTCTAAAAGGAGGCAAATAATGCGCATAACCGATCTGCTTAAAAAGCAAGGCATCTCCCTCGGAATATCCGCTAAGGATAAGGGAGAAGTTATTGACAAGCTCGTTGCCCTGCACGAGAAATGCGGTAATCTTAAGGATGCTGCCGCATACAAGGAGGGCATTCTCAAGCGCGAAGAAATGGGCACCACCGCCATCGGCATGGAGGTTGCTATTCCTCACGCAAAGAGCGATGCCGTTAAGGCTCCCGCTCTCACAGCCGTAACGGTTCCCGACGGCGTTAACTATGACGCACCCGACGGCGCCGACTGTAAGCTCATCTTTATGATTGCGGCAACCCTCGACGGCGACGTTCACCTCGAGGTTCTCGCGAGAATGATGCAGATGCTTATGGACCCCGAATTCACATCTCAGCTCAAAGCGGCTAAAACACCCGAGGAATTCCTTGAGCTCATCGACGCTAAGGAAACCGAGAAATTCCCCGAGGAAGCAGCTGCTCCCGCAGCGTCTCAGGACGGCTTCCGTGTACTTGCCGTAACAGCTTGTCCGACCGGTATTGCTCATACATATATGGCAGCCGAGGCGTTAGCCAAGGCAGGCGAGCAGATGGGTATCACCGTTAAGGTTGAGACCAACGGCTCAGGCGGAGCTAAGAACGTTCTCACCGCTGCCGAAATCGCCGCTTGCGACGGTATTATTATCGCGGCAGATAAGAGCGTTGACACAGCACGCTTTGACGGAAAGCCCGTTTACTCAACAAAGGTTGCCGACGGTATTCACAAGCCGGAGGAGCTCATCAACAAGATTATAAACGGAGAGGCTCCGATATTCCATTCCGATAAGAAAGCTGAGGCTTCTGATATGGCAGATAACGAAAGTTTCGGAAGAAAACTCTATAAACACCTTATGAACGGCGTATCGCATATGCTTCCCTTCGTAGTAGCAGGCGGTATCTTTATCGCTATCGCGTTCTTAATTGACGCGGCATGCGGCGCTCCTCAAGACGGCAACTTCGGTTCCGCAACTCCCGTAGCTGCATGGTTCAAGTCAATCGGCGGCGTGGCGTTCGGATTTATGCTTCCGATACTCGCGGGATTTATCGCGATGTCTATCGCTGACCGTCCCGGACTTCTCGTAGGTTTTGTAGGCGGCTCGCTCGCTGCGGTAGGTTCAACCTTTGCCGCTCCCGGCGGAGATTCGACCTCCGTATCCGGTTTCTTAGGCGCTCTCCTCGCAGGCTTTATCGCAGGCTGGCTTATGAAGGTTGTAGAAAAACTCTGTGACCACTTACCGCATGCTCTCGAGGGTATTAAACCGGTACTCATCTATCCTCTTGTAGGTCTCGGAATTGTAGGCGTTATGATGTGCGCCGTTAACCCCGTAATGGGCTTAATCAACACAGGTATGACAAACGGCGTTACCGCTATGGCTAAGAACCCGGCTATGATTGTTCCTCTCTGCGCTCTGCTCGCGGGTATGATGGCAATCGATATGGGCGGCCCGTTCAACAAGGCGGCTTACGTTACAGCGGCAGGCTTGCTTGCCAACTCCCCCAACACTGCTACATATATGATTATGGCGGCAGTTATGATTGGCGGTATGGTACCTCCTATCGCAATCGCTCTTTCCACAACATTCTTCAAGAAGAAGTGGTCTGACGAAGAAAGAAAGAACGGTCCCGTTAACTATATTATGGGCTTAAGCTTTATTACTGAGGGCGCTATCCCCTACGCTGCGGGTCATCCGCTTCAGGTTATCCCGAGCTGTATCATAGGTTCAGCTGCCGCAGGCGCTTTATCGGCTCTCTTCGGATGTACTCTTATGGCTCCTCACGGCGGTATCTTCGTACTTCCGACTATCGGTAACCCGCTTATGTACTTCTTAGCTCTCGCTATAGGCTCCGTACTCGGTATGATTATGCTCGCAATCCTTATGAGGAAAAAAGCATAGTACGACGGAAGGAAAAAGTGTCATATAGTTTAACAGGCACAATATATATAAAGGAGAAATAAACAATGGTATCTAAAAAACTGACTATCGTAAATGCCCAGGGCTTCCATATGCGCCCCGCTTCAACCTTTGCTACGGCTATGGGTAAATACGGCTGTGACGTAAACATCAAGCATAACGGCAAGGATGTTAACGCTAAAAGCCTTATGAATATTATCGCGGCGTGCATTAAGTGCGGCAACGAGGTTGAAATCATAGCCGACGGTCCCGACGAGCAGGCTGCTCTTGATGAAGCCGTTAAGATGATTGAAAGCGGATTCGGCGAATAATCAAAAAACAATAATGAGGTTGCCGCTTCGGCGGCAGCCTCGGTGGTAAGTAATAAGTGGTAAGTGGAACTCTGCTTATCACTTATCACTTACCACTTACCACTTATTTATAAAAAAGGACGGTGATATAATGTTAAAAGGTATAGCCGCTTCCGAGGGTATCGGAATCGGTAAGGTTATGATAGTTGAGGAGCACTCTCTCGAATACACCCCGAAAACAGTAACCGATACCGCGGCGGAGCTTGCGCGCTACCGCGACGCGGTTGATAAGTTCTGTGAGGAGACAACCGAACAGGCCGACGCCCTGCGTAAATCCACCGGCGATAAGGAAGCCGAAATTTTAGAAGGTCATATCCAGATGATAAAGGACCCCTTTATGGGCGGCGAAATCGAAAAGCTCATCGAGGAGGGCGGTCAGTGCGCCGAGGCAGCGCTCGAGCAGATGTGCAATATGTTCATCGAGATGTTCTCCGCGGTTGACGACGACGTTACCCAGCAGAGAGCCGCGGACGTAAAAGATATTAAATCCGCAATTCTCGCGATTCTTCTCGGCATTAAGGTCGTTAAAATCAGCGACGCTCCCGCGGGCACGGTTCTCGTAGCTAAAGAGGTTACTCCCTCTATGACCGCGGGCATCAATAAAGAAAATATCGTAGGTATCGTTACCGAAACGGGAAGCCAGACCTCCCACTCCGCGATTTTAGCGAGAGCGCTTGAAATCCCCGCCGTACTGAGCGTTGAAAAAGCTACGTCTACCCTCTCCTCCGGAGAGCAGATTATCGTTGACGGAAGCACAGGCGACGTTGTAACAGCTCCGAGCGAAGCCGAAATCAGCGAATACTCAGCTAAACGCGACGCGTTCCTGCGTGAGAAGCGCGAGCTCGAGAACTACCGCGGAAAGAAAACCGTCTCCGCAAGCGGCGAGGAATACGAGCTGTTCTGTAATATCGGTACTCCGAAGGACGCAACCAAGGCTATGGAAGCCGACGGCGAAGGCGTAGGCCTTTTCAGAACCGAGTTCCTGTTTATGGACAGAAACGCGCTCCCGACCGAGGACGAGCAGTTCGAGGCTTATAAGCAGGCGGCGCTCGTATTAAAAGGCAAGGGTCTTATCATCCGTACGCTCGATATCGGCGGCGATAAAGACATCCCCTATCTCGGACTTGAAAAAGAAGAAAACCCGTTTATGGGCTTCAGAGCTATCCGCTACTGCCTTAAAAACCGCGACCTCTTTAAATCTCAGATTAAGGCGATTTTAAGAGCAAGCGCGTTCGGCGATATTAGAATTATGTTCCCGCTTATTACGGCGGTTGAGGAATTAAGAGCCGGCAAGGCTCTCGTTGAGGAAGCTAAAGCCGACTTAAGAGCCTCGGGAATTGAGTTCAACGAAAACATTCCCGTAGGCGTTATGACCGAAACGGCAGCGTCAGGCGTTATCGCTCACCTTCTCGCTAAAGAAGCCGACTTCTTCAGCATAGGTACAAACGACCTGACCGGCTACACAATGGCGGCAGACCGAGGCAACAGCGACGTAGCTTACCTCTACTCTCCGTTCCAGCCCAGCGTACTTATTATGATTAAACGCATAATCGAGTGCGGTAAGGCAGAGGGTATTCCGGTAGGAATGTGCGGCGAGGCGGCAGCTAACCCGATGATGATTCCGCTGCTTATCTCATTCGGACTTACCGAGTTCAGCGTATCCGCTCCCTCGGTATTAAAGGTTCGTAAGAATATCGCAAAGTGGACTAAGGACGAAGCCGATAAGGTTGCCGAAAAGGTAATGAGCATGGCGACCGAGGCTGAGGTTCTCGACTATCTAAAGGGTATTGTTTAAGCTTATAAGGTGATTTAGGAGTAATCAATATTAAGGGACTTGTTCAGGTTTAACCTGAGCAAGTCCCTATCGTTTTGTTTATTTATTATTTATATCTTTTCAAGCTCAAACCAGAATGTCGAGCCGGAGCCCACCTTACTCTTAACTCCGTATTTCGCGCCGTGGAGCACGAGGATATTTTTAACAATCGAGAGTCCGAGTCCGGTGCCGATTACGCCTCGTTTATGGTCCTTATCAACCTTATAATATCTGTCCCAGATATACTCGAGCTTATCCTCGGGGATACCCTCGCCGTGGTCGGTGACCTCGATACGCACGCGCTTATCGTTGACCTTCTGAGTAACTATTACGGTTTTGTCCTCGCCGCAATGGTTAATCGCGTTATTGATAAAGTTGTAAACAACCTGACCGAGCTTGATACGGTCGGCGTAAACGTAGGCGTTCTTATCATACTTAAAGCTGATATTATAGCCCTCCTGCTCGCGCAGCTTCGTATACCGCAGGAAGATATCGTTAATTTCATCGGTAAGGCTGAACTGCTCCTTATCGAGCTCAATCGCTCCGGACTGAAGCTTTGAAAGGTCGAGCATATCGTTAACAAGCGACGTAAGACGGTTCGCCTCGTCGATAATAACCTGAACGTTCTCGGGAGTATTCTCACCCGGTAAATCACGCATAACCTCGCCGTAGCCCGTTATCATAGTCAACGGAGTCCTTAAATCGTGAGAGATATTCGCGATAAGCTCCTGACGCAGAGCGTCGGCTTTTTGCAGCTCCCTGCGGGTTATGTTCAGTGTATCGCTGAGCTCGTTTACCTCAAGATAACCGCGGCTGTTAAACTCAACGTCGTAATTGCGGTGAGCGAGTTCTTTAATCGTAGTATTAATTTCAACGAGCGGACGTGAAAGCCTTTTTGATACGATAAACGCGAGGATAATCGCAAATAAAATAAAGACAATACTTACGAAAATAAGCTGAACCCTGATAGTGCTGATTACCGAGTCAACCGGCGTAATCATCGCCGTCACCAGCACAAAGCACTCGTCATCGTCACTGAGCTTAACTATTTCGGCGTAGATAAGGTTCTGGACGCGGCTTCGGCGTTCTCTTACTCTGAAATCGGTATCCTCGTCATCCTTGCCCGCTTCATCGACAGTCGAGCCGCTCTGCTCAGCGTTAAAAAACAGGCTCTCCTCCTTAACTGAGGACGTCGAAATATATTTACCGCCGGCTTCTTCGGCAAGCCTGTAGTACGAATACACGCTGTGCATATTTATATCGCGCAGACCGGAAGGGTTGTTAAACTCGCTTCCGTATTCCTTAGTCATAATCTCGTCGGAGGAATTGTAAACGAAAACGCTCATCTCGAGCTCTCGCGAAAGGCTGTTAATAACCGTCGCGGCGTTTTCGCCCTTTTTAATCGTTGAGGTAATCCTTGAGGCGTAGGTTTTAACCTGAGCCTGTCTTATCAGTGTATAGCAGGTTTCGAGAAACGCGCTCTGAAACACCCACAAAAACACCAGCATTGCCGCGGAAAAAGCTATTAAATAAATACTCAGCTTATACCTCAGCGGAAGACGTCTCCAACGGGAAATCTTCTTAGTTTGTTTCAAAACGGTACCCTACCCCTCGAAGCGTAACAATACATTTACTATACTCGCCGAGAGATTTTCTCAGCAGCTTGATATGAGTATCAAGAGTTCTCTCGTCGCCGAAAAAGTCATAGCCCCATACCTCGGAGATAAGCTTCTCTCTCGTGAGAGCGAGTCCCTTATTCTTTACCATATAGAAAAACAGCTCGTATTCCTTAGGCGTCATCTCGGCACGCTTACCGTCTATCGTAACGATACGGGCGGAAAAATCTACCGTAAGTCCCTTATAGGTAAATACGTCCTTTTCCGTTTCGTCGCGCTCGCCGGAGGTGCGCTTAATTACGGCATTAACCCTCATCATAAGTTCCTTCGGAGAGAACGGCTTTACGACGTAGTCGTCGGAGCCGAGCTCAAAGCCGTGGATTTTATCATATTCCTCGCCTCGGGCGGAAAGCATAATAACGGGTGTTTTTGAAAATTTTCTTATTTCACGGCATGCCGAAAAGCCGTCAAGCTCGGGCATCATTACGTCCATAATAATAAGGTCGTAGGTGTTTTTTCGGCAGATATCTATAGCCTGCATGCCGTCTACCGCTTCCTCAACGGTATGTCCCTCAAATTCGGCGTACTTTCTTATAAGCTCGCGAATTCTGAATTCGTCGTCAACAACCAGTAATTTACTCATTTTGTACCTCCGTATTAATACATTTTCTCTGTTACACCATTATTATATCGGGGAAATGTGAACGCTGTATGTTGAGTTTTTAAAATATCTATGATAAATATAACATATTGCCGCGCTTTTTAAAAGAAGTAATTGAATAAAAACGAAAAATGATTTATAATAATGTAGATATTTTTTAAAAGGTGATCAATATGGAGCCAAGAATTATTAAATCGGAAGAAATAACCGCCGCCGTAAAAAAGCTGTTTACGGACTGCAATTACTTTATCGGCGCGGATATTATGGACGCGCTTAAAAAGGCGCGCGATAACGAGGAAAACGAAACCGCAAAAAGCGTACTGTCTCAGATTATCGAGAATGACGAAATCGCCGCTGCGGAGGAAATCCCGATGTGTCAGGATACGGGAATGGCGGTGCTGTTCGTTGAATACGGCGACAAGGTAAGCGTTGACGGCGACTTTGAGGAAGCCGTTCAGGAAGGCGTACGCCGCGCTTATATAGACGGATATTTAAGAAAAAGCGTCGTAAACGACCCTGTTTTCGACAGAATCAATACCAAGGACAACACTCCCGCGATTATCCACACAAAAATCGTCCCCGGTGATAAAATAAAAATCACTGCCGGAGGAAAGGGCTTCGGCAGCGAGAATATGTCCGCGATAAAAATGCTCACTCCGTCCTACGGAATTGAGGGCGTTAAAAAATTCATTCTCGATACGGTTAAGGCGGCAGGCCCCAACCCCTGTCCTCCGATAGTCGTCGGGGTCGGAATCGGCGGAACCTTCGAGCGAGCCGCCCAGCTCGCAAAAAAAGCGACCTTCCGAAGCATAGATACAGATAATCCCGATAAGCGTTACGCCGATTTAGAGCGCGATCTCCTTGAAGAGATAAATAAAATGGGCTTCGGCCCGGCAGGCTTAGGCGGAAAAACCTGCGCGCTCGGGGTAAATATCGAAACCTCGCCGACGCATATAGCCGGGATGCCCGTAGCGGTAAACATCTGCTGTCACGCCGCAAGGCATAAAAGCGCGGTAATATAAGGAGGTTCAGCTATGAAAAAAATTACGCTTCCTTTAACGGACGAACAGATAAGCACCCTTAAGGCAGGCGACAGCGTACTGCTCACGGGTACGATGATAACCGGCAGGGACGCCGCTCATAAAAGGCTTTTTGAGCTTGCCGAAAAGGGCGAGGCGCTTCCCGTAGATATTAAGGGCGAAACAATTTATTACGTCGGCCCTGCACCCGCAAAGCCCGGATATGCCGTAGGCCCCGCGGGTCCTACCTCAAGCTACAGAATGGATAAATATGCCCCCACCCTGCTCGATATGGGACTAAAGGGTATGGTCGGCAAGGGCATAAGAAACGACGAGGTAATCGACGCTATTATCCGCAACCACGCCGTTTACTTTGCCGCAATCGGCGGCGCCGCCGCTCTTATTGCGAAAAGCATAAAAAAGACCGAGCCTATCTGCTACGAGGACTTAGGCACGGAATCAATAAGACGGTATTATGTTGAGGACTTCCCCTGCGTAGTCGCGATTGACTGCGAGGGCAATAATGTTTATAAAAGGTAATTAAAATACGAAAAAGGCGCGGCACAAATTGTGCCGCGCCGTAAATTTTTTATCAGCCGAGAAGCGCCCAGTTAATCGCGCAGTAAGTAAAGAAGTTGCCCTCGCCGTTTTTATAATCCGCGTAGATTATATTATTTCCCTTTTTAATATAGAACTTAACGGCTACGGCATTGTCTCCGATATTATTAACCGCGTAGGTTACATACTTGTATGTTGTATCGGTGCCGTATTTTCCGTAATCTCCGCTTACTGTATTATTCGTATTCTTACAATTAAATATATTTTTAGCGGGAGCGTTATCAAGAGTGATCGCGTTTGCAACATTACGCGCACCGTCAACGGTGGTATTCGCAACAGCGATAAAGCCGTACTCGTCCGCGTCCTGAGCAATTGTGTTATTTAATACCGCGATAAATCTTACGCTCTTTTCATTTGAATCGGCGCGCTTTTTCTGAACGCCTAAAATCTGAGCCTTCTTGAAATCCTCATTAAAGCCGAAATCAACGGTATCCTCAGCGTCGCGTGAGAAATATGAATCACAGCTTACAACGTCTCCCGAATCGGTAACATAAACCTTCTCGTTATCCGTACAGAAGAAAGGATCGTCGATATCAATGCTGCCGCCTCTGATTACGTCGCTGTCCGCAACCTCAGCGTAGGTATACTTTGTATTTTCGGTTCCCTGAGCCTGGCTCTGAGAATAGAACTCATTCATCGTTGTGGAAATATAGGAAGCTTCAAAGCTGCTCGGGTCAGTTACAAGGAATTTTACGGTAACAACCGCCGCACCTGCGGAAAAATCATAGGGTTCTTCGTAATTTGTGGCGTTGAATTTTATTGTTCCGTTATTATCGGAAGAATAGCCGGGCTTATCCTTGCTGAAAACGGTTATATCGTCAACGTATTTTTCGTTAACCTCATCGTAAACCTGAGCTATGCTTAACACGCTTGTAGGATAGCCAATTAAGCCGTCGAACGCTGCAATCGGCGTAGCGCATTTTGCGATATACTTATAGGTGACATAAACCGGTGCGTCCGCAGACGCTGAAACAGCCGAAACGCACATCGCGGTTACCGCCATAATTACAACAAGAAATAAGGAAATTATTTTCTTAAAACGTGACTTCATTAAAATCCCTCCCGGAATATAGTTATACACTTATATTATACTATATAAATTACGCAATTTCAATATAAAAATTGCCTTTTTATTCAAAAAGTTCGGGATGCATCCGGCTGTAGTGAAAAATATACTGCTGAGCAATTCCGGCGTAGTCGCCGAAATCGTTTTCCGTCATATCGGGGAACAGTTTTTCAAGCGCTCGTCTCATCCATACATCAACCGGAAACGCCTCAATACGGTGTAATCCGAACAGCAGGGTGCAGTCGGCAACCTTTACGCCGACGCCCTTGATTTTCATAAGCTCGGCTCTCGCCTGCTCATATTCGAGAGTACGGCATTTTTCGAGATTGACCTCGCCGCCGGCGACCTTTTGCGCGGCGTCGATTATGTACTTGTTTCTGAAGCCTGCGCGTATAGGCGCTAAATCCTCCGCCTCAAGCGAAGCGAGCTTTTCGGCGGACGGAAACGTATAATAATCCTCTATTCTTTCCCCGAAGCTTTCGCACAGTCTTCCGACAATGCCTTTAATCCTCTTTATGTTATTATTCTGAGAAATGATAAAGGTGCAAAGCGCCTCCCACGGCTCCTGCCGTAAAATCCTGATTCCCGGAGCGTAGGCGCACGCCTCTTTAAGCACGGGGTGAAGCGCGCTTACCTCGGCGCGGATTTTTCCGTAATCGAGGTCTAAATCGAGATACTCCCTCCATACCGCCTCAAAATCCTCAGAGGTCGTATTATCAATACATAAATCGTCGTTTTCGTAATAAATTTCAACCTTTTTCCCGTAAGCCACTCCGCTGAATTTTCCGTTTTCCTCAACCCAGCGGAAGCTCTGGCCGCAGTCGAGCGTCTGAGCTAAATCCAAATCGCTGACGCCGCTTATTTTTACTCCGTTTTTTATTTTATTTACTTCCATTTCCCTATTCCTGCTTTTTCTTATTAATTTAAAAATATTATACCATATTTCCGGAATTTATGGTACAATAAAATATATAATAATTTTTTCCGAGGTGCGTTATGAAAGAAAACATCTGCACAATCCCGATAAACGATTTATTCAAGCCGAAAAACGGCTGTCCGATATGCCGTATGGAAGAAATGCTCGAGGAAACCTACGTTGATTTCGTCGTAGGCGACGCGATGATGGAGCCGAATATCCGTATCGAAACTAACGAAAAAGGCTTTTGCCACAGGCATTTTTCAAAAATGTTTTCCGCGGGACAAAAGCTCCCTAACGCGCTGATTATGGAATCTCATCTTAAATCAATAATCGAGAACACTTTACCTCAGAAAGCGCCCTCTAAGCCCGATAAAAAGGCGATTGAAAAGATAGATAAGCTCAGCGGAAGCTGTTATGTATGCGACAGGATTGACCACGATATCCACCATCTTCTTGTTACGGTATTTTCCGAGTATCAGAAATCCGAGGAATTCCGCACACTATACCGCGAGCAGCCGTTTATCTGCTTAAACCATTACTCCTACATAATGAAGGACGCGGGCTCAAAGCGCGGAGTTAAATCAAAATTTATGAAACAGTTCTGCGAGGATACCTATAACCTCACTAAAGAATACCTCGACGGGCTTAAGGAGGACACCTCGTACTTCTGCTCAATGTTCGACTACCGCAACCGCGGAAAGGATTTCGGAAGAAGCAAGGATGTTATCGAGCGCAATATCGAATACCTGACTAAAGAGCTTCCGTAAAATAACCCAAGAAAGCGCGCGTCAAGGTGCGTGCGTTTTCTTCAGCCATCGCTCGTGCGCAGGGCGCAACTGAGCGGGAAATATAAAATGTTTTTTACTTTATAAGAAACGCAGTTTCTTATAAAGTAAATAAGCGCAGCACAATTTTAATGTGCTGCGCATTTTTTAATCCTTAAAAAGTTTTTTAAGCTTCTCTCTGAAGGAGCGTTGTTTTGCGTAATTCTTATCGGTTAAAACCGTATCAAAATCTTTTACGGAGCTTTTTTGCTTCTGATTCAGTCCGCGCGGAATTTCGATATTCATCTTAACGTACTGGTCGCCTCGTCCTCTGCCGTTAAGATGAGGAATACCCTTGCCCTTAAGCTTGAAAACATCACCGGGCTGAGTTCCCTCGTGAACCGAATAGCTGACTTTACCGTCGAGAGTAGGTACAGTTACCTCCGCGCCGAGTATCGCCTGAGCGACGGATATCGGCATCTCGCACCATACGTCGTCGCCTCTGCGCTCGAAAATCTCGTGAGGTTTAATCTTAATAAAAACATATAAATCGCCGGCGGAGCCTCCGTTGGTGCCGCTGTTGCCGTGACCGCCTACGTTTAAAATCTGTTCGTCGTTTATTCCGGCGGGAATTGTTATGTCGATTTTCTTAGCCTTGCGCACTCTGCCGTTGCCGTGACACGTTTTACAGGGAGTATCAATTATCTTTCCCTTTCCGTGACATGCGTCGCACGCGCGCTGAGTCTGAACTACGCCGAAGGGAGAGCGCTGGCTTACGGTAACGCGTCCCGTACCCGAGCACGCCGAACAGGTTTTAGCCTGAGTGCCCTTCTGAGCTCCTGTTCCGTGACAGTCGTCACAGGTAACGATATTATTATAGGAAATAGTTTTCTTACAGCCCTTAGCCGCTTCCTCAAAGGTGATAACAACCTGCGTTTCAACGTCGTTGCCGCGGCGCGGAGCGTTAGGATTACTCCGTCTTCCTCCGCCGAAGCCGCCGAAGCCGCCGAAAAAGCTGTTGAAAATATCGCCGATATCCATATCCTGACCGAACGGACTTCCGCCGCCCGCACCGAAATTCGGATCAACTCCCGCGTGGCCGTACTGGTCGTAACGCGCGCGCTTTTCAGCGTCGGAGAGAACCTCGTACGCCTCGTTTATTTCCTTGAATTTTTCTTCGGCAACCTTATCGCCGGGGTGGAGGTCGGGATGGTACTGCTTAGCGCTTTTACGGTATGCTTTTTTTATATCATCTTCCGAAGCGCCCTTCTGTACGCCTAAGACCTCGTAATAATCTTTTTTATCTGCCATAAAATCCCCTCTTTATAAGCGCCCGAAGCGGTGCGGGTTGCCCCGCACCACTTTTAAGCCTTTAAAGCATTTATTGATTGTCGTCAACATCCGTAAAGTCGGCGTCGTAAACATTGTCCGCGCCGCCTGCAGGATTACCCTGACCGGGGTTTGCTCCCATATCGGGACCGGGCTGTGCGCCCGGAGCTCCCTGCGGAGCCGCCTGCTGATAGAGCTTAGCGCTTACGTCATAGAGAGTCTTCTGTAAATCCTCCTTAGCCGCGTCGATAAGTCCCTTATCGTTCTTAGCGATAGCGTCCTTAAGAGCGGAAGCCTTTGAAGAAAGCGCGTCTTTATCAGCGGGATCGAGCTTATCGCCGTTTTCGTTAACGAGCTTCTCAGCCTGATACGCCATATTCTCCGCCTCGTTCTTAGCGTCGATTTCTTCTCTGCGCTTCTTATCCTCAGCAGCAAACTGCTCGGCTTCCTTAACCGCCTTATCGATATCCTCCTTGCTCATATTTGAGGAGGAAGAAATTGTGATAGCCTGCTCGCGTCCTGTGCCGAGGTCCTTAGCGCTTACGTTAACGATACCGTTAGCGTCGATATCAAAGGTAACCTCAATCTGAGGAACGCCTCTCATAGCCGGAGCGATTCCGGTAAGCGAGAAGAGTCCGAGCTGCTTATTATCGCGGGCGAACTCACGCTCACCCTGGAGAACGTTAATCTCAACCTGAGTCTGGTTATCGGCTGCTGTTGAGAAAATCTGGCTCTTCTTAGTCGGGATAGTTGTATTTCTGTCGATGATCTTAGTCATAACGCCGCCCATTGTCTCTACGCCGAGTGAAAGCGGAGTAACGTCGAGCAGAAGAAGTCCGTCAACCTCGCCGCCGAGAACGCCTGCCTGAATAGCGGCGCCGATAGCAACGCACTCGTCGGGGTTAATACCCTTAAACGGATCCTTGCCGATAAGCTTTTTAACAGCGTCCTGAACGGCAGGGATTCTCGAGGAACCGCCTACCATAAGAACCTTGTCGATTTCGCCGAGCTGTAAGCCGGAATCGGAAAGAGCCGAGCGAACGGGACCCATTGTAGCCTCAACCAAATCAGCGGTAAGCTCGTCAAACTTAGCTCTTGTGAGAGTTAAATCCATATGCTTCGGACCTGTAGCGTCAGCGGTGATAAACGGAAGATTGATAGCTGTAGAGGTAACGCCGGAGAGCTCAATCTTAGCCTTCTCGGCAGCGTCCTTTAATCTCTGCATAGCCATCTTATCGGAGCTTAAATCAACTCCGTCGGAAGTTTTAAACGACTGAACCATCCAGTCGATAATTCTCTTATCAAAGTCGTCGCCGCCGAGACGGTTGTTACCCGCTGTTGCGAGAACCTCCTGAACGCCGTCGCCCATCTCGATAATACTTACGTCGAAGGTACCGCCGCCGAGGTCATAAACCATAACCTTCTGGTCGTTTTCCTTATCTACGCCGTAGGATAAAGCCGCGGCAGTAGGCTCGTTGATAATACGCTTAACGTCGAGACCTGCGATTTTACCGGCGTCCTTAGTAGCCTGACGCTGAGCGTCCGTAAAGTAAGCAGGAACGGTGATAACCGCCTGAGTTACCTTCTCTCCGAGATAAGCCTCGGCGTCAGCCTTAAGCTTCTGAAGAATCATAGCGGAAATCTCCTGAGGAGTGTAGTTCTTTCCGTCGATAGCAACCTTATAAGCGGAGCCCATCTCTCTCTTGATGGAAGCTACTGTTCTGTCGGGGTTTGTGATAGCCTGGCGCTTAGCAACCTGACCTACCATTCTTTCGCCGTCCTTAGAAAAAGCAACTACGGACGGAGTTGTTCTTGCACCTTCCGCATTAGCGATAACTACGGGCTCGCCGCCCTCGATTACTGCTACGCATGAATTTGTTGTACCTAAGTCTATACCTATTGTTTTTGCCATAATATTTACCTCCATAAATTTTACAATATTTTAAATTAAAAGATTATTAATCGCAATTCGCAACCTGAACCATCGCGTGACGAACGATTTTATCGCCGAGCTTATAGCCCTTCTGATAAACCGCGGAGATTTTATTCTCCTCGAAATCGTCGCTCTCGATTTTTGCTACGGCATTATGAAGATTCGGGTCGAAATCGTCGCCGACTTCACAAAACGCCTCAACCTTAAGCTTTTCAAGAGAGGTCTTGAGCTGATTTGCTACCAGTTCAATTCCCTTTTTAAACTCCTCGGGAGCGTCCGCCATATTCTGCATAGCCATCGTAAGGCTGTCGGCTACGGGGAGCAGCTCCTCAACCGCCTTAGCAGTAGCGTCGTCGTAAATTCCGAGCTTTTCGTTCGAGGTGCGCTTGCGGTAGTTGTCATATTCTGCGGCAAGCCTCATGCGCTTGTCCTTTTCATCGGCTAAAGCTTTTTCAAGCTCCTTAACCTTTTCCGCGGATTTATCCTTTTTGCTTTTTTTCTTTTCGGGCTTATCCGCCTTTTTTTCTTTTTCCGGCTCCTGTGCCGCTGTTTCCGCCTTTTGTTCGGGCGTTGTTTCGGCGGCAGTCTCCTTAGTTTTATCTTCAGCCATTTATATCATCCCTTTCTTACCAATTCGCTGATCATCTCGGAAACGGTTCTTCCGGTAAACTCGAGAATCGAAACCGCCTTCCTGTAGTCGGTACGCATTGAGCTTATCACAGCCAATACTCCCGCGGGTTGATTTTCTATATTATACCCGGCGCTGATAAGGGAGCTTTTCCTTAAAAGCGGCGAGGGATTTTCTCTGCCTATATATATGTTTGTTCCTTCGGGCAAATTACTAAGCAATTTTTCCGTTTCGCCGTCGTCGCCTAAAAACTCGAGAATGTTTCTCGCGGAAACTATATCGATATCGCTCCTGTAAAGCAGCCTTGTCGCGCCCGAGGTGTATACGTTAATTCCGGAAGCCTCCTCGCATGCGTCCATAACCGCGGTAAGCATATCGGGCATTAAAAGTCCGAGCTCTCCGAATGATGCGGCGAAGGTCTGCGCGAAGGGCTGATTCACCGTATTAAGCGGCCGTCCGGCAAGCGCCTCGTTTAAGGAACGGTCAAACACGTTGAGCATTTCGGGAGTGACGGCAAAATCACACCTGAACAGCCGGCTTTTAACCATACCCGAGGAGGTTATAAGCACCGCCATCGAGGTATAACGTCCCGTCTGAACGAACTTCAGCCGATGCACTCTCGCTCCGTCTCCCGAGGGAGTTGTCGCTATTGCCGCGGTACCGAGTAAATCGGACAGGATTTCTCCTGCCGTTTTCAGCACAAGCTCAGGCGCGTCGCAGGAGCTTTCAAGGCGGGTTTCGATATAGCGCTTAACCCTTTCCTCGGGCTCCTCAGCCTTAATAAGGTTATCGACGTAATAGCGGTAGCCTTCCTGAGTCGGAACACGTCCCGCAGAGGTATGAGGCTGAATTAAAAAGCCCCTGAGCGTTAAATCGGCAAGCTCGTTGCGGATAGTCGCGGAGCTTACGTTCAAGCCTTTGATATCCGTAAGCGACTTTGAGCCGACAGGCTCTCCGTTTTCAATATAGCTTTCAATAACAGCGGCGAGGATTTTTTGCTTTCGCGGTGCAATAGTCATAATATCATCCCCGGCTTTTTTCTGTCCAGCCTTGTTGCTCTTTGCTTCTACTCTCTTAACTCCCACTCGTCTAATCTGCTTCGGGTTCTTCGAACTCTCCGCAGCTTAGTCCTAGCCGAGCGTTAATCGAGGGCTCCGAGCCTCGGCTTTTCTGTTTTAGCACTCTCGCCTTTAGAGTGCTAATCCTTACGGTTATTAATGTAGCACGAAAGTCAGAAAAAGTCAATACAATTCATTAAAATTTTTCCTTATTTTCACACAACCCTCATTTTAAGCAGGTTTCAGGCTATGTACAAAATGAAATTTCTGTTGACTTTACCCCTATATACCTCTATAATGCTTACTTGGATGGTGATTTTATGGAGATAAAGGACATAATGTATCTGGTGCTCTGGGCAGGGCTCGGAGCTTACTGCTTTTTTTACGCGCACAGGCTCAGCCCTATACTATATATATTAGGCGGATTTTTTGTTTTTATGTTCGCGTGGTATCTTATTAATGATTTATTGCCCGTTAACCTGTTCGACGGCACATATAATATAGTATTCAGGATAATCTGCGCGGTATTTTTAGGCGTTGCTATTTTAGCGTACGTCATAGCGAAAAGAAAAAGCCGTTGATTTACCGCGGTTAATTAAACGCTTTGCGGATTCGAACTCAGGATAAAAACGGCGTTACTTGACGAGTAAGCTAAAAAATAAAAAAATTTTAAAAAAGGTATTGCTTTTTTGTAATAATAATGTTATTATACTATGTACGTGACTAACGAATTACGATTTATTACTTTAAGGAGGTGCGACAATGCCTAACATTAAATCAGCTAAAAAGCGCGTTAAGGTTATCGCTACAAAGACAGCTCGCAACAAGGATATTAAGTCTGCTCTCAGAACAGCTATCAAGAAAGCTTACATTGCTATCGATACTAACGCAGATAACAAGGCTGAGGCAGTTAGCTTTGCTGTAAAGAAGATTGACCAGGCTGTAGCTAAGGGTATTCTTCACAAGAATAAGGCAGCAAGAAGCAAGTCAAATCTCGCAAAGCGTCTCAACGCTGCTGCTTAAGTTTAATAAAAACAAGTTCCCGGCAATAATGTCGGGAATTTTTTTATATACTGTGCCTTAAACTGTTGACTTTTTCTGAAAAACTGTTATTATAAATATATAACATTTACAAATACTAATTCTCGACGGTTCTGTTGGGTTGAGGAGGTTCATTATGGAAAAGAAAAGTAAATTCGGTTTTATTATTGCTATTATTTCTTTTGTAGCTGCTGCAAGCGCGGCGCTCACAGCGTTCTTTATCGTACGCGAAAAGAAAAAGAAGGACGACGAGGAGCTTATGAACTACCTCGACTGTTCTATTGAGTAAAATTTTTACCGGCCGGCTTTTTAGCCGGCCGGTTTTTTATTTACTCGCTTATTTTTCTGAGCGCGTCGGTATTTAAAATTACTATTCGACCGTAGTCGGTCAGTAAAATCCCCTTGCGCTTGAAGTTATTGAGGGTTTTACTTACGGTTACGCGCGACGCTCCCGCCATTCCGGCGATTTCCTCGTGAGTCAGCGTTACGGTGTTATCGCCGGCGTTCATATTCTGGAGCAGCAGGCGCGCAATTCTTCCGTCCGCTTTCATAAACACCATCGAGTCAATCTGACCCGAGAGCAGGCGTATTCGCGACGCCTGAATTTTCAGAAGCTCGAGCGCAAGGCGGGGATTTTCGCGTATAAGTGATAAAAGCTTGCTCTCGTTAATCGCCGTAACCTCTATATCCGTCATAGCTAAAGCCGAGCTTATGCGCGGCATTTTATCGAAAAACGCGGCTTCACCGAGTATTTCCCCGCCGGAAGCGGTCGAGAGCGTTTTTTCAAGTCCGTCCGGCGAGGTCATAATAACCTTTACGCGTCCGCTTTTAAGATAATAAAAGCAGTCGGCGGCATCACCCTGATGATAGATAATCGAGCCTTTAGCGATTTTCTTTACCGCCTTTTCACGCTCAAAAATACTTTTTATATATTTATTAACCGCAGAATAGTTTTCCATAACATTCCGTCCCTCTAATTTATTATATAGATTGTAGCATAGTTTACAATCTTTTTTCAAGTTAAAAATTATAATTTAGTTTACGGATTAAACTCTGAATTAAATAAGTAAGGAGAGAATAAATATGGGAATGACTATGTCTCAGAAGATACTCGCCGCTCACGCGGGGCTCCCCGAGGTTAAGGCGGGACAGCTTATCGAGGCAAAGCTTGATTTAGTTCTCGGCAACGACGTTACAACGCCCGTAGCCATAAACGTATTCGAGGAAAACGGCGCAGCCTCGGTATTCGACAACACAAAAATCGCTATGATTATGGATCACTTTACGCCGAATAAGGATATCAAGGCGGCAACTCTCGTAAAGCAGACGAGGGATTTTGCCGATAAATATAATATCACTAACTACCGCGACGTCGGCGAGATGGGTATTGAGCACGCACTCTTACCTGAGATGGGACTTGTAGGCCCCGGATGCCTTTGCATAGGAGCCGACTCGCACACCTGCACCTACGGCGCTCTCGGAGCTTTTTCAACAGGTGTAGGCTCCACCGATATGTGCGCGGGTATGATAAGCGGAAAGGCGTGGTTCAAGGTTCCGTCCGCAATTAAGTTCAACTTAATCGGAAAGCCGCAGGGCTATGTTGCCGGCAAGGACGTAATACTCCACATTATCGGAAAAATCGGCGTTGACGGCGCTCTCTACAAATCTATGGAATTTACAGGCGAGGGAGTTAAATATCTCAACATTGACGACAGACTCTGTATCGCGAATATGGCGATTGAGGCAGGCGCGAAGAACGGAATCTTCCCCGTAGACGAAATCACCCGCGAATACTGCGACGGCCGCTATCAGGGCACTCCCGTTGCCTATGAGGCTGACGAAGACGCGGTATACGACGAGGAATATACGATAGATTTATCCGAAATCCGTCCGACGGTAGCTTTCCCCCATCTTCCCGAAAACACAAAAACCGTTGACGAAATCGGCGAAACCGAGGTTAAAATCGACCAGGTTGTAATCGGCTCATGCACTAACGGACGTATCTCCGACTTAAGAGCCGCCGCAGACGTACTCAAGGGCAGAAAGCTCGCTAAGGGCGTACGCTGTATCGTAATCCCGGGCACTCAGAAAATCTGGCGTCAGGCTATGCATGAGGGACTTTTCGATATCTTTATCGACGCCGGCGCGGTTGTATCAACCCCGACCTGCGGTCCCTGTCTCGGCGGACATATGGGAATTCTCGCCGCGGGCGAAAGAGCTGTTTCAACAACAAACCGCAACTTCGTAGGACGTATGGGACACGTTGACAGCGAGGTTTATCTCGCTTCTCCCGCAGTAGCCGCCGCAAGCGCGGTAACGGGTTATATCACAAATCCCGAGAAGCTTTAAGGAGGTAAGGATATGCAGAACGCAAAAGGTAAGGTACATAAATTCGGCGATAACGTCGATACCGACGTAATTATCCCCGCAAGATATTTAAACACAGCCTCCCACAAGGAGCTTGCGACTCATTGTATGGAGGATATTGATAAAGAATTCGTTAATAATGTTGCCGAGGGCGATATTATGGTAGCAACTAAGAACTTCGGCTGCGGCTCCTCGCGCGAGCACGCGCCTATCGCGATTAAGGCAAGCGGCATAAGCTGCGTAATCGCGTCGAGCTTCGCGAGAATTTTTTACCGCAACGCTATCAACATCGGGCTTCCGATTGTAGAGTGCCCCGAGGCGGCCGAGGAGATTAACGCGGGCGATACCGTAAGCGTTGATTTTAACACGGGCGTTATTACCGACGAAACATCGGGAAAAACGTATCAGGGCGAGCCCTTCCCCGAGTTCATTCAGAACATCATTGCAAAGGGCGGACTTATCAACTCAATTAAATAGTAACGGATAATAATTAAGGTCGGGCAAATCGCCCGACCTTTCGTTATACTTACATTTTCCATTTATCAATAACCATCTGCAAATAAGGAAGGAGCTTAAAGCCCAT
>CAJOFK010000023.1:501-30054 GCA_905234015.1 uncultured Ruminococcus sp. | reverse complement strand
TATATTGCCCGCTTAGTTGCGCCCTGCGTGCGCACAAGCGATGGCTGAAGAAAACGCACGCACTTTGGTGCGCACGCTTTCTTGCTTTATAAGAAACTGTGTTCCTTATAAAGTAAAAAACCATTTTATATTTTCCGCTCAGTTGCGCACGCTTTCTTGTTTTCAGGGCGAAGGGATTGATTATTTAAAAGAAGGACTGCTTATAACAGCGCGAAAAATTAAAAAAATAAAAAATTTAAAAGTTTTTTCGAAGAAATTGCATAAAAGTATGCAATTTTTTTGTTTTTTGTATATATAAGTGAGAGCTGAATGAAAGGAGGATAATATGTCGCAGCTTAATAAAAAAGAAAAAGCGTTTTGCAGAAGATATCTCGAAACCGGAAATCCCGAACGGGCGGCGAGGCTTGCGGGTATAAAAAAAGACCCGTACGAGCTTTTAACCTGTGAAAGAGTCCAGAACGAGATTAAGCGCTGCGGCGAGGCGATTAATAAAACCGCTTTGCATATCGCGCGCTACGCTTTAATAAGGCTCGCTGCGGGAAGCGTTTTTGACGCGGCAGGAGTGCTGTCCGATGAAAAGGGAGAAAAAAGCGATACGGATTTCTTCTCGGTATCCGAAATTAAAAGAAAAGGAGAGTCAATAGAACTTAGGTCGTTTGACAAATTCAAGGCAATCGAGTGCTTAACTCGGGGATTATCGGAAAACGAAAGCTCCGTGCCTTTTTACGACGCATTAATTGCCGGCGCAGAAAAGCTGAATGAATCCGGATATGGAGATTAAACCTTTTTCAGAAAAACAGCTCCGCGTACTTACCTGGTGGTGTAAAAATTCTTTAAGCTCGCGCTTTGACGCAATAATTTGCGACGGCGCCGTACGCTCCGGAAAAACATTTTGTATGTCGATTTCGTTCGTGTTCTGGATGTTTTACCGTTTTAATAATTCAAGCTTCGCAATCTGCGGAAAAACAATACGAAGCGCGAGAAGAAATATCATCACGCCTATGATACCGGTGCTTAAAATGCTGGGGTTTAAGGTCGAGGAAAAGCTCAGCCGCAATATGCTGATTATAAGTTTTAAGGGCATAGAAAACCGCATTTATGTTTTCGGCGGTAAGGATGAAAGCAGCGCCTCCCTTATTCAGGGAATGACGCTGTCGGGAGTGCTATTTGACGAGGTTGCGCTTATGCCGAGGTCGTTTGTGGAGCAGGCTCTGGCGAGGTGCTCGGTAGAAGGGAGCAGGTTCTGGTTTAACTGCAACCCGGAATATCCCGCTCATTGGTTTTACCGAAACTGGATAAAACAGGCTGAAAAGAAAAACGCGTTTTACCTTCATTTTACGATGAGGGACAACCCTTCCCTCAGCGAAAGCACGATTAAGCGCTATGAAAGTCTTTACAGCGGCAGCTTCTACGAGAGATTTATTCTCGGGAAATGGGTCGCGGTATCCGGAGCGGTATACCCTTTTATGAAGGACAGCTCTTTTTCACAAGTGCCCGCGGGACCGTTCGAGAGCTATTGCGTTTCAATAGATTACGGAACGGTGAATCCGGCATCGTTCGGACTTTGGGCGCTTAAGGACGAGGTGTGGTACAGGATTGACGAGGTCTATTTTGATTCGCGCAGAGAAGGTTATCAGAAGACCGACGAGGAGCATTATAAAACTCTTCTCGAACTTATCGGTAAACGCCGCGTGAACGATATAACAGTTGATCCGTCGGCAGCTTCTTTTATCGAAACAATACGCCGCCACGGTAAATTCAACGTTATTCCCGCTAACAACGACGTTATTAACGGAATACGGCTTACCGGTACGGCGCTTAAAGACGGGAGAATAAAAATCTGTAATAACTGCGTTGACAGTATCAGAGAGTTTTCTCTTTACCGCTGGAGCGAAAGCGGAGCCGACGTTCCGATAAAGGAAAACGACCACGCTATGGACGACATAAGGTATTTTGTCGCCACAATACTCGAGAGCAAGGACAGCTTTAATGTTTTTGCCGCGAGAAGATAAGGCGCGTTTTCTTACGCGCAAATAATTAACAGGAGGATGAATTTGAATTTCTTTAAAAGAAATAAACCCGAAAGCAAAAAGGAGCTTCCGGTATGTCCCGTACCGGCAACGGGAAGCTCGCATCCTTTCTCTTTTATAAAAAACTATTCGCCGGTAAGTATGTGCGAGTACGAGCTTTATAAGAACCTCAGAGAAGCGGTGCCGATTATAGACGCCGCTATAGATAAAACCGTAAGGCTTATGGGGAATTTTGAGGTTACTGCGGGCAATGCGTCTGTTGACCGCGAGCTTGCCCTGTTTTTAAATACGGTTTCGGTAAACGGAGGAAATAAAGGAATATATCCCTTTATCACAACCTATATAAACGAGATGCTGACTTACGGCGAAGCTGTCGGAGAAATAGTTTTAAGCCGTGATAATAGCGAGATAGCCGCACTTTATAACGCGAGCCTGAGGGATGTTGCGATTACTGCGGCGGGCAGTCCGCTCAATCTCACGGTTTGCCGTAATGACGGCGGACTTACTCCCGCTAAAAATCAGAATCTCATTATGCCGACGCTGTTAAATCCCGAACCGGGAACGGTAAGAGGTACGTCGATTTTAAGAGGACTTCCGTATGTAAGCGGAATACTGCTTACAATACTTGACTCGCTTAAAAAGAACTGGGAGAGAGTTGGCGACGTTAGGTTTTCCGTGACCTATAAGCCCGATTCAAGCTCTCCCGCCGTTACTAAAAAGCAGGCGCAGCAGATAGCGGATGAGTGGAGCAAGGCTATGCGCTCAAGTGAGGTATGCGACTTCGTCGCGGTAGGGGACGTCAACGTTAAGGTTATCGGGGCTGATAATCAGATTCTTGACAGTACAATCCCCGTGAGAACCCTGCTTGAGCAGATTATCGCGAAGCTTTCGCTTCCGCCGTTTGTACTCGGAATAAGCTGGTCGAGCACCGAGCGTATGAGTGCTCAGCAGGCGGATATCCTTACGAGCGAGCTGGAGTTTTACCGCTCGCTGATATCTCCAGTAATCGCTAAAATCGCTAAGCTGTTTTTAAGGCTTAAGGGATATGACGATAACGTTGAGGTTAAGTGGGATTTAATCAATCTTCAGGATGAGGTTGAGCTTTCTAAGGCGCTCCTAAATAAAGCGCAGGCTAAAGAAATTGAAAGGAGAACCGAGGTGGAATATGAAGACAGGACAAGTTATTAAAAACTCCGCCCTGCTCGACGGCGAATTAGAGCTTATTAACTCTTACGCGAGGAGAGAGCTCTGCGAGGATGAGGTTTACGTTTTCTCGGTGGTTTTATGCGATAACGATGTGGACAGGGATTTCGAGAGATTTACCGTAGAGAGCTTAGAAAAGCTCTCGGAGCTTTTTGTCGGTAAAACCGGAATTTTTGACCACAATCCGAAGGCTCAGAACCAGACGGCGAGAATAATCAGCTGTAAGGTTGAAGCGGTTTCCGGCAGAAAAAACAGCGTCGGAGACGATTATTTCAGGCTCACCGCGAGAGCATATATGCCGAAGCTCGAGAGCAACCGCGAGCTCAGGCTCGCTATGGACAGCGGTATTGTGCGCGAGGTGAGCGTGGGCTGCGCGGTCGGAAGAACGGTATGCAGTATCTGCGGTAATGATATAAGCTCTCCCGACTGCCCTCATGTAAAGGGTGAAAGCTACTCGGGCAAGCTGTGCTACGGCGAGCTTGTCGAACCTTACGACGCGTACGAGTTCAGCTTCGTCGCGATACCCGCTCAGATAAACGCGGGCGTAATAAAAAGCTATAAAGGAAAGGAAAATTTGATGCAGGATATTCTTAAATCAATTGAAAGCTGCGAGTCGGTAACGCTTTGCGATAAGGACTGCAAGAGGCTTAAGGAGTATATTGACAGCCTCAAAAAGCAGGCTGCCGACGGAGCGGTTTACAGAAATACTCTCATCTCGGATGTGCTCAGATACAGCGCGATTGTCCAGCCGGATATCTCGGTGAAAACAATGAAAAGCGTTGCCGAGGCTTTAAGCGTTGAGGAGCTCAGAGAGTTTAAGAGAGCATATAAAAAAGCGGCAAACGGAGCGGATGATGTAAAGCCCCAGCTTTTTGTCGATAAATCAAAAGCAAAAACAGAGTTAAACACAGAGTTTAAAATTTAAGGAGGAAAACTATGAACGTAGATTTTAAGGGCTACGGAGAAAACGTGGCAACATTTTTAGTAAGCGGAAGTCTTTCAGCAGGCCAGTTTGTTACAATCAGCGCGGACTGCACCGTATCTGCCGCTTCCTCGGGCGACGAGGTTGTAGGCTACTGCGTAGGAGTACGCGGCGGTTACGCGGCGGTACAGCTTTCGGGCTATGTCGAAGCAAAGTCAACCGGTACCGTTGACCGCGGTATGACGGGATTAAGTATCTCTTCCGCGGATACGGTTCAGGCTTCGGATTCAGCAGAAAAACACCTCGTTATCAGCTCCGGCAGCAACAAGGTAGGAATTATTCTTTAAGGAGGAAATATGGCTAATTTTGAAAATATTACAATAGAAAAGGGTATGTATCAGTCAGGCTCAAAAAGCCTTACCGACGTACTAGAAAAACTCGACCCCTCCGAGAATTACGAGGGTACGGCGCTCGAGGGCTTAGACGCGTTCGGCCGCCAGCTTAAGCGTTTTGATATCAGAGTTTCCGGTAAGGGAAGCGACTGCGTAGAAAAATTCTTCCAGACCTCAAACTCCGCGGCATTATTCCCCGAATACGTCAGCCGTGCGGTTAAGCAGGGTATGGAGCAGGCGGATATTATCCCCGATATTGTAGCTACCGTTACAAATATCGAGGGTATGGACTACAGAAGCGTTGCTTCAATTCCCTCAGAGGACGATAAGAGCTTAAAGGTTGTTTCCGAGGGAGCGCAGATTCCTCAGACAGTCGTTAAAACTCAGGAAAACCTCGTTAAGCTTCATAAGAGAGGAAGAATGTTAGTTTCCTCATACGAGGCTTTAAGATTCCAGCGTCTCGACCTCTTTACCGTAACGCTCAATCAGATAGGCGCATATATCAGACGTGCTCAGCTTAAGGATGCTGTAGATGTGCTCATTAACGGCGACGGCAATAACAACGCCTGCTCGCTTATCAATGTGCTCGATTCAACGGACGGCATTACCTACGCCGACCTCGTTAATCTCTGGGCTGATTTAAGCCCCTATGAGCTTAATACAATTCTCGCTCCCACGGACGCTATGCAGACAATTCTCTCCTTAACCGAGATGAAGGACAGCAACGCGGGACTTAATTTCCAGGGGACCGGAAAGATGGTAACTCCTCTCGGAGCTAATCTTTTCCACGCGCCGTGTATTACGTCGGGCAAGCTTATCGGTATTGATAAGAACTGCGCGCTCGAGATGGTTCAGGCGGGCGATGTTGTAACCGATTACGATAAGCTTATCGACCGTCAGCTCGAGAGAGCGGCTATAAGCTGCACCGCGGGATTCGCGAAAATCTTTAACGAAGCCTCTAAAGCGATTTCTTACTAAGAGGCGCGCCTATGAGCTTTGAAAACACTTTAAACAGATTTAAGCTGATATCGGGCTTAAGCTCTCAGGAGGCTGAAAACTGGAGCGGACTTCTGAGCGACTCAAGAGAATATCTCAGGAGTCTTACGGTTAAAGATGAGTTGTTTTCCGGCGATGAAAAAAGGCTTGACAACGCGGCGGCGGTTTACGCGTATTACCGTTATTTATGCTGTTATGTTGGTGAGGAAAGCTCGTTTGAGCTCGGAGATTTTAAGGTGACTTATAATAACGACCGCCTTAAGGCGGCTGAAAAGCTCTGGGAATCCGAGCTTAAAAGCCTGAGCGACTTAGTTTCAAGTGAACAGTCACACTTTTTCTTTAAGAGGGTGGAATAATGAAATCTCCC
Organism: uncultured Ruminococcus sp.; assembly: GCA_905234015.1. GTDB lineage: Bacteria > Bacillota > Clostridia > Oscillospirales > Acutalibacteraceae > Ruminococcoides. The sequence goes on along the minus strand of CAJOFK010000023.1, from coordinate 24,144 downwards.
GTAAAGTTTATTGAAAAATACGGAACTGTATTCAGATTTATTAAATACGGTAATACTATTACTATCAAAGGTATTTTACAGCCTTATCACTATTCGTTCAGCGGATATTATACTCACAAGCGGCTGCCCGCGGGAGTTTGCGATCCTAGACATTATCTCTTGATCACAACTCCCGATTTAAAGGGACAGCTTTATAAGGACCTGCTTATCCTCGGAGAGGACAGGGACTATGTGGTTAAATCTGTTGAGACCTTCAGTGTTAAAGGCGAGGATTTATATGTGTGGGCGGTTTTAACCGCCTGCACAGAGTCTTAGGAGGATTATGAACAGTATTTTTGATATAGTAGAGGGTTTGATTGACGACCTGAGCGAAAATGAAAATCTTCAGGATATTACCTTTATCAAGGCTTATGACGCCGACGATTACAATCCTTCGCAGAATACTCTTACCGCCGTAGTTAATATTGATGAGCTTAAGCGCAGCGGAGGCTTTATTCAAAGACTCTACCGCAGAGGAACCTACGGCGATATTTTCAGCGCGAAACTGATTATTAGGCTCTACGGCGGTAATTACGTTTTCGGCGACGGTCTCACTAAGGCTCTCGTAAGGTTAAGAAACGAGATAGCTCTTGCGGACAGCGACGGCTTTTTTGACAGCGGAGTTATAAGCTCGATTTGCTACGAAAAGGAAACCGGCGCAATTTACAGGGAGCTTACCTTTAATATCAAATATGTTTTATGTGAGGCGATTTTATGATTGAGTCGATAAAATCCGATATAAGCGTTGCGATAAATAACACCGAAGTCGCCGGGGTTGTATCCGTGGAAAGCACGGAAACTAATAACGATAAATACGCTCGGGAATTTTTAAGCGATAAGCACTACGCTCTCGTCAGAAAAGCAAAAACGTATTCCGTTAAGCTGGAGTATTACGCTTCGGAGCCTTTTCCGTATTCCGACGGCTTTACGCTCGAAATCGAGCGCGACGGCGTCACCGAGAGCTATTTTGACTGCGTTATAAAATCAAAGTCACTTGTATTTAAAAACGGAGTTAAATCCGTAATTGTTATGATTGAATCGGAGGCTAAGGAGTAATTATGGAGAATATTATTTCCGAAATAAGCGCGGGAATCAACGCCCGCGAAATAAGCGAAATATTCGAACAGGACAGCCGAAGATATAACAGGGCTCTTTCAGAGGAGCAGGAGGCGAAAACCGGATGAGCATTTCAAAAATTCGTTTTAAGGGTGTTGAATGGGCGCATAATCCCGAAACCCTTAAGGTTTATTACGAGGATAATTTCAGCGAGGAAAAGCTGTTTTCGGGTACGTCCGGGCTTTATAAGCTTTCCTCAAAATGCCGTGCGGTAAGCGGTACGGGTGTTCTAACCGGCTATGACTGCTTAGAGCAGTTTAACCGTCTTTTAAAGCTTCAGAGGGAGCGTGAAAGCGGTATTTTAAGCCTGCCCGGAATGAAACCCTTTTACGCGTATTTTAAGAGCCTTGAGCTTTTGTGCGAGCCCTGCGCCGACGCTGTATCCTACAGCTTTGAATTTATAGAGGACAGCCTTAAAAACAATTTAAAAACAGATAAATACTTCCATACCGTCCGTGATGACGAGAACCTGTGGGATATAGGTTACCGCTACGGCGTTGACGTTCATACGCTCGTTGAGCTCAATCCCGAAATAAAACGTACCGATGAGCTTGAAAACGGAAGTCAGGTGAGAATTTGTTAAAATTTGAATTTAAAGGGGTGAACGGGGAGCTTATTGCTCCCCAAAACCCGGTTTACATTGTTATTAATCAGGATGAAAATATCCCCGCGGATGACCTCACGGTTGCTTTTCCGTTATTTGATAATAATACGGAGCTTTGTGAGGTAACGATATATGACGAAAATGAGGTTGTTTTCAGGGGAATTGTTGATGAACAGCAGAATATAGTAAGCTCCTCGCGCCGTATTACCAAGATTGCGGCGAGGAGTATGGCGGCTATGCTGCTCGATAACGAGTGTATGCCCGTTAGCTACTCTTATCCGTCAACCTCGGTTATTTTCGACCGCCATATTAAGCCGAATTGTATAGACAGCTATATCGGTGAGGAAAGGGTTATGGAGGGTAATCTTAAAATCCCGAAGGGTACGACCGAGTGGCAGGCGGTAACGGCGTTTTCACTCGAGGCTTACGGCGCTGTGCCGAGGATTGAGGCTGAGGGTACAGTCAATTTTTACGGGGTTAAATCGAACTCAAAGCTTGTATTCTCAAATACCGACGGCATTAAGTATAATTCTATAAAAGAAAATAATAAACGCTGCAAGCTTATATCACGGGTGCTTGCAAAAGCCGGTTCGTCCTCGCGTTATGACACCGTAATTGCCGATAAAAACGCGGTAAAAAGAAACGTGCGCAGGGAGCGCTATCTCGATTCAACTGCGGGAGCTTCGTTGAGAGTTGCCGATACAATGATTGAAAACGGCGAGAAGAGCTCCTACGAAATTACTGTCAACGCGAATGAAAGACTGATTAACGTACTCGGAGCCGCGGTAGTTTTTAAGGACAGAGAGCTTATGAAAAACGAGGGGCTTTATGTAAGCGGAATATACTACCAATCAACCCCGGGTAAGGAAGAAACAATATTAACGGTAAAAGGAGGAACGGTTAATGTGGATACTTAATTATGTTACAAAAAACTCGATTTCGGATTCCGTAGCCGATAAGGGCAATATTAAAGCCGCTTCAAACGGCACGGTTCAGATTAACGCGTCAAGCGATTATTCTAAAATTCCGATTGTCGCTCCCTACGGAATATCCTACGTTCCGATTGTAGGGGAGGAAAGCGTTGTGCTTACTGCCTCGGGCGAGGATATCTGCCTCGGAACCGTATCGAAAGCGGAGGATTTAAATCCGGGCGAGCTTATGCTGCGTTCCTCCGGAGGCGCCTGCTTAACGCTTAAAAACGACGGTAAGGTTTATGTCAACGGAAGGGAGATAGGGTGATGGATGTTAAAATCGAAAACGGCGATATCGTTTTAAATCCCAATTCATCGGCAGTTACCGTCAGCGGTATTTACGGTGCGGTTCAGCAGGCGCAGCTTGCGGTAAAAATTCCGCGCGGAAGCTTTATCTACGACCGCGGTATGGGCGCTTTTGAACCCGGTTTTAATACGTCGGAGGACGGCGTTGAGGGTAAAATCGAGGCACGTATTAACGAGTGTATTATAAATACTGACGTATATGTTAAGGCGCTTTCTCTCTCCCTTAACGGCTCGGACGAGGTTGTACTCGGAATTGAGGTCAGCGACGGAAAGGAAAGTATTTTTACGGAGGTGGTATTGAATGGATAGTTATAATGAGATACTCGAAAGAATGAAAAACAAGTACAGCGAGCTCTCTGGCAGTGAGGTTCCCGAGCTTTCGGATATTGATATAAGAATGAAGGTGCTCGCGGGTGAGATATATAACGATGAGGTAAATCTCGAGTTTATAAAAAGACAGATTTTCGCTACAACCGCTACAGGCGATTACCTTGATTACCATGCGGCGGACAGAGGCCTTACCCGTAAGGAAGCGGTTAAGGCTAAGGGTGAAGCGAGGTTCTACGTTGAAATTCCCGTGGTGAGCCCGATTTTAATTCCGCAGGGAACGGTTGTCTCAGCAGGCGGAGCAAATTCCGTCAGGTTTTCGACCGACGAGGACGCTGTGATTAATGGCGGAGAATATTATATTTCCGTACCCTGCACCGCCTGTATCGGCGGAGAGTCGGGCAACATCGGCGCGAATAAAATCGATACAATCGTTACGAGCGTTGTCGGAGTTGACGGAGTTCAGAATCTTTGGGCGTTTAAGGGCGGAAGCGAAAAGGAAAGCGACGAAGCTCTCAGACGCCGTGTGCTTGATACATATAAGGCGGTGTCTAACGGAACAAATAAAGCGTATTATAAACGGCTTGCGCTTTCGGTTGACGGAGTTTATTCGGCGAATGTCGTTCCGCTCGTAAGAGGAACCGGTACAGTTGATGTGTATATCGCTTCACGCAACGCTCCCGCAACCTCTGCGCTCGTCAGCAAGGTTCAGGCGATTATGACTGCTCAGCGTGAGCTGAATGTCAGCGTTGAGGTCAGCACGGCGGACGTTCAGAACGTTACCGTTGCGGTATTCGTAACCCTTAAGGACGGTTACGACCTTAATACCGTAAGAGAGAATATCCGCGCCTCGGTATCCGACTATTTCGATACGCTCGAGGTAGGCGACGGAGTTACGGAGCATCCGCTTTCAGCGGCAATAATCCGAGCCGAGGGCGTAGAGGACTTTACCTTTAATCCGCTTTATCCGTCGCTCGTAAGCGTTGATAACGATACCTACGCTATACTCAATAACGTTATTGTTGAGGAGGACAGCGAGTAAATGGCTCAGTTTGATTCTATGGCGGATAAGCTCAGCCCACTCGGTATTTACGATATCAGTGAAGGCGCTAATATATATAACGAGCTTAAGGCGTACGCCGAGGCGCTCGACGTTCACCGCGCGAATATTGACGCGGTACTCAGAGAATGTTTTATCTCAAGCGCTCAGACCTACGGAATCGAGCTCAGGGAAAAGGTTATCGGTGACGCGAAAAGCTTATATCCCATCAGTAAAAGAAGAGAAATGCTGACTTTGAGAAAAGGCTTTAACGAAAATGATTTTACGCGCGAAAGCCTTTATAAGTTCCTTGACAGCTTCGGTATTACCGATTACCGCGTTATTGAATTGCCTTCAATCAGTACGGTTTCAGTGTTTGTGGGCGGTTCATATCCCGATAGCGAGGTTAAGTGGATTGAAAACCAGATAAGGCTTATTCTGCCTGCGCATCTCAACGCGGTAATAAACTTCGGCGGAAGAAGCTGGAACAGCTTCCAGCTTATGAATAAAACCTTCGCACAGCTTGACGGGGATAACCTCAGCTGGGCGCAGATACATTTACAGTAAAGGAGTTAATATGGCATCAACTAATAAAACATCTAATCTTCAGCTTAATAACTGGATAGAAAGCGACTGCCCCAAGAGAATAGATTTTGTGTCTGATAATCTTATTATAGACAACGTTCTCGGAACTCATATAAGCGACGGGGATATACACCTTACGCCTACCGAGAAAAGCAGAGTTTCCGAGCCGTATCTGATTACTCTTAATCAGGGCAACGGCAATGCCTCCGGTGTTTACGACCCCGGGTTCAATCCGAGACTCGCGTTTATCTTTAAAGTCTCAACGCCTTTTCAGACGGTAAGCTCGGGCAATACGGTTATGAACTCGGCAATAGTTACTCATAAGGGTACGACGGGCGGAGCCTCGCTTTTAAACGGCGTATTAACCGTAAGACAGAGTTCATCCCCCGAGAACGGGGTGTTATATAACCTCAACGAAAACGGCGCGAATTATGTAATTATTTATTTCAGATAGATTTTCAGACGTAAAAACGGTGCGGTAATTTACCGCACCGTTTTAATGTTTTATGACAATCAGTGTTTAGGCTTATAACGCTTGCCGTTTGAACGGCGGTTAGCAGCTCTCAGATTGATTTCATCCGTATCGTACTTGCTGCGTTTATTGGTCTGGCGCTTCTGTGTACGAGTGGGAGGGGGAGCTGTGTGAGAACGCTTCGGCTCGGAATGACGCTGAGAGTTTGTATCAATACCTGCCTCGGCGCATTTCCTCTGGAGACGTTTTCTTCTTCTGACTCCTAAGATAATAAGCGTTATGATGATTATTCCTGCGAGTACCTCAAGACCGATACCCGAGTAAAGAATCCATAAGCCGTTATCTCCGTCGGAGTTGTTATCCTGAATGTAGCTGAAGCTGTCCGCATCGTTCGCGTCGTCAGAGTTTTCCGCGCGGCTGAGCTTTTCCTTAATGCTTGCCCAGTCGTTTTTCTTCAGCGTATCGGTAGCAACCTTTTCCTTGTCTACGTCATAAACGGGAGAAGTAGCTGCCTTTGTGGATGAAACAATAGCGCTTCTGCTCTGGTTATTGTTGTAGTTATTGTTATTGCTGTTGTAGTTGTTGTTACTGTTGCTGTTGTAGTTATTGTTGTTGTTATTGCTGTTATAGTTGTTATTATTGCTGTTGTAATTGTTGTTGTTGCTGCTGTTGTTGTTTACAACGCTATTCGACTTCGGAGCCTGAGTAGGCGCTTTAGTCGCAACGGGAGTGGACTTTTTAGGCGCTTCTGTTGCGGGAGGATCAGGCTTGGGAGCTTCGGTAACGACAGGCGCGGGATCGGTAGCGACATAGTCGTCCTCTTCATCCGCATATACGCTTACCGTAAATAAGGAGAGAACCAAAGCAACAAGCAGCGCTATACAGGTAATCCTGAATTTTCCTTTCATAGTATACACTTCCTTTTAACTAAGTTAAGCCTTTATTTGGAGGCCGAAGTAGTCTCGGCTGTTGTTTCCTCGGGCTTCTCATAGAATAAGTCGGCAGGGTACTTATCGATAACACCCTGGTTAACAGTGAGAGCTTCCTTCTTCTTTAACTCTTTTCCGGTCTTTTTAAGTAAATCGGTAAGATCCTCGCTCTTCATATTCTGAAGGATAGAGGTTCTCTCGCTTTCGAGCTGAGCCTTAACGTAATCCTTTACGTTATTCTTAACCGCAACGTAAGCGATGGGGCTGTCGCCGCTTTCGCCTACAACAACGAGCTTAGCCTCGCCGTTGCTGAGCTTTGAAAGAGCCTTTGAGATATCAGCGTTTGAGGACTTGAGCTCTTCCTTGGTGGAAACCTTCTCGGTTACGATATCAGAGGAGCTTGCGCTGTAATCCTTTTCGCATTTCTCGGAAGCCTTCTTAAAGGTAGTGTCGCCGTTTGAAATATCCTCGGCGAGAGCTTCGAGCTCGCTCTTTATATTCTTAATCTTCTTCTTGCTGAACTTCTTTGAGGAGGAGTTGCCGTCAGCGTCGGTTGAAGATGTATAAAGGTTAACGGGAATATAGCTGTAAGCGGTGTAGTTCTTAAGGAAGTAATCGGTAAGCTCCTTATCGGAAACTTCCTCAACGCCGTCCTTGTCATAGAGCTTTGTGAATAAAGCCTGCTGCTTAACGCCGGCTTTACCTGCGAGATATGTGTAGCTCTCTAAGGATACGCCGTACTTTTCAACCTCATCTCTGATAGGCTGATAGTAACCGTACGCCGCGTAGGGACCCATTTCCCAGGAATCCTTAGCTGTCTGCTCGGCGCTTTCCATAGCGGATTTATCCCAGGTTACCTTATTCTTCTTGCAGAGGTAGTCGAGAGCGATTGCCTCGAGCATATTCTCTTCTGCTTTATCTTTAATCCAATCCTTGGCTACTGCCTTTTTACCGTCGTCGTCTTTTATCGTAAGGTCAGCGAAGCTTTCGCTTGCCTTATAGCCCTTAGCCTTTTCGGCGTAAGAAGAAGCCTGATTATAGGCGAGATAAAGGTTGTAGATATACACACCGATATCGTACTGTTTTGTTAAGGTTTTATCCTCGTATTTGTATCCCCATTCTTTTGTTAAACTGATAGGAACACAGCCCGCTACTGAAGCGGCAAGTACTATCGCCAGACAAGCGGCGATAACTTTGTGAAATAGTCTCATTATCAATTACCGTCCTTTTATTAAATAGCGTACAAAGGAATATTTGTACATTCTATATGATTATACACGAAAAAACAAGAAATGTAAATGCTTTATAACAAAATTGTAACATTAGTACAAAGCAGGGAAGAAAGGGTTGTTGTTAACCGTTAAAAATGCTTTTTAAGACGTCTGAAACCGGCATATCCTTCGGGTATCTTACGGCGATATACGGCTTGTTTCCGGCGTTAAGCATAGCCTGACCGCGAAGCCGCTTAAGAATACTCCCGACGCCCTCGCTTTTTATGTTTTTAACATAGAGTAAAACCGAGGTTTCGTTCTGCTTTATCTCGTAAATACCGAGGGAGTTCGCGATATTCCTGATATAGGCGATTTCAATCAGCCCTGTTACCGCTTCGGGGATTTTTCCGAACCTGTCTCTCAGCTCGTCCTTTACGTCCTCGCAGTCGGAAAGAGAACGGATATCCGCAATGTGACGGTAAATCTCGAGCCTTTGCGAGGTATTGAAGATATAGCTTTCGGGGATATGAGCCTCGATATTAACGTCGATAAGACACTCGATTTCGGAGGGAGCGCTTTGTTCGCCCTTTTCCTCGTTTACTGCTTCCGCGAGGAGCTTTAAGTACATATCGTAGCCGACATTTTCCATATGACCGTGCTGCTGAGCGCCGAGGATATTTCCCGCGCCTCTCAGCTCTAAATCACGCATTGCAATTTTAAAGCCCGAGCCGAACTCGGTAAATTCGCGTATCGCGTTCAGCCTTTTGGTTGAGATTTCCGTAAGCACCTTATGCGGAGGGAATGTAAAGTAGGCGTAAGCCTTACGGCTTGAACGGCCTACGCGTCCGCGAATTTGATGAAGCTGGGAAAGTCCCATCCTGTCGGCGTTTTCTATAATAAGGGTGTTTGCGTTCGGCAGGTCGATTCCGGTTTCGATAATAGTCGTGCATACGAGCACGTTAACCTCCTGCTCGAGCATTTCGCGCCAGATTGAGGAGAGAGTTTTTTCATCCATTTTACCGTGAGCGACCGCGATATTAGCTTCGGGAACAGCCTCGCGTATAGCCGCCGCCTTCGCTTCAATCGTTTCGGTGCGGTTGTGAAGGTAGAATACCTGACCTCCGCGGCGCAGCTCGCGTCTTATAGCTTCGTTAATCACCGCGCTGTCGTATTCGAGCACATAGGTCTGAACAGGCTGCCTGTCCTGCGGAGCTTCCTCGATTACGGACATATCCCTGATTCCGCTCATAGCCATATTAAGTGTTCTCGGGATAGGAGTTGCGGAGAGAGTGAGAACGTCAACGTTCTTTCTCAACTCCTTAAAGCGTTCCTTCTGCTTAACGCCGAAGCGCTGTTCCTCGTCGATTATCGCGAGTCCCAAATCCCTGAAAAGTACGTCGTCCTGAACGAGGCGATGGGTTCCGATTATAAAGTCGATATCTCCTTTTTGGAGGTCTTCTATAATTTTCTTCTGCTGCTTCGGAGTTCTGAAGCGTGAGAGCAGCTCAATATTTACCGGGTAGCCCTCAAAGCGCCTGAGAACCGTCTGATAATGCTGCCACGCGAGTATGGTAGTGGGGCAGAGCAGGGCGCATTGCTTGGAGTCGCTTACGCACCTGAAAGCCGCGCGCAGTGCAACCTCGGTTTTTCCGAAGCCGACGTCTCCGCATAAAAGCCTGTCCATAGGCTGAATACGCGTCATATCATTTTTGATTTCGTCGCAGCATTTAAGCTGGTCGGGGGTTTCCTCGTACTCGAACTTAAGCTCAAAATCCCTCTGCCATTCGCTGTCGGCGGTAAAGGCGTAGCCCTTTGAATTCATTCTTTCGGAGTAAAGCGCGATAAGCTCGCGCGCAATATCCTTAACCGAGGATTTAACCCTCGTTTTTGTTTTCTGCCATTCGGGTGAGCCGAGGCGGTTGATTTTTACCCGGCTGTCCTCTTTCGGGCCGATATACTTTGCGACTAAGTCGAGCTGGGTTACCGGGACATAGAGCACGTCGCCTTTTGCGTATTCAATGCGGATATAGTCCTTAGTGACGCCGTGTACGGTCATCTTCTGAATTCCGCCGAAGATACCTATTCCGTGGGTGCTGTGTACGACGTAATCGCCCTTATACAGCTCGGAGAGGCTGTAAATTTCCTGGCCGTTATTATTCTTTTTCCGAATTTTACGTTTTGACTTGTAGTTGTAGTTTAAGCCCTGGCTTAAAAGCGCGAACTTTTCCGACGGAAACTCAAAGCCCGACGACAGCGCACCAGGGCATATATAAAGTCCTCCCGGTATAATATCACTCGAAGCCGAAATAAGCTGCGCGGAATAGTTTTCCTTAATCAGGTTGTCCGCGAGGTTTTCCGCGCCCTTTTGAGTTCCGGCGAGGATTACGGTCGTGAATCCTCTATCAATATATGCGTCGAGGTCGTCCTTAATGTAGCGCAGGGAGCCGTTCCACAGGCTGAGCTGTTTAGCGGTAAGGCTTACAAGCTCACTGAGCGGAAAATCATATCCGCTCTGAGCGAAGGTATCGGTAAATACGGTTTGTGAATGTTTGATTAATTCTAATGCGGAATTAAAATCAAGCGAATATTTTTCAAAGCCCCTGCATAAGGTGCCGTCCGCAAAGTAGTCGGCAAGACTTTCGCTGAACTGAAATTCGGCGGCGCGGGCTCTTTCTTTTACGGTTTTGTATTCCGAAACGAATATCATCTCGTTTTTATCAAGGTAATCGAATAGCGTCGCGGGTTTCTTATAAATTAAGCCGATAAACTTGTCGATTGAGGAAATTGTGAGGCCGTCGCGGATACGCTGAGCCTCGTTTATAAGTATCTCCTTGGCCTTCTGCTGATTATCCTTTTTAAGCTTAAACGCCTGATGGTTGATTTTATCGGCGAGCTCGTCCTTATCCTCGATAATAATTTCCGTCGAGGGCGTGAGAATGATATCGTCCGCCTTTTCGAGCCTTCGCTGGGTTTCGATATCAAAGTAATTGAGGTCGGTTATTTCATCGCCCCAGAATTCCGCGCGTACGGGATTTTCGCTGTCGGGCATAAAGAAGTCGAGAATACCGCCTCTGAGCGAGAACTGTCCCATTCCGTCAACCTGGTCAAAGCGCTGATAACCGAGCTTTGAAAGCACCTTTACGCAGGCTTCGGTTGAAATCTCCGCGCCGCTATACAGATGAAGCACGGAGCTTTTAAGCGCCTCGGGCGTGATTGTGTACTGGCACGCGGCGTCGATACAGCTTATGACTACGTCGTAGTCGCCGCCGAGCATTTTATAGAGAACGTTAAGGCGCTGGTGCTCGTAATCCGCGGATTTACCGCTGATTTCGCGGAAAATAAAATCGCGCGAAGGGTAAAAAAGCGCCTTAAGCCCCATTGAGCAAAGGTCGTTGGTCATAGTCTGAGCCTTCTGCTCATCGGGCGCAACACAAAAAGCCCTGACATTCCTTAAACTGCAGAGCGAATTAATAAGTATTGACTTGTGGATTTCGGTTAAACCGGTGACGCAAACGGCGGATTCGGGCTTTAATGCCTTTTCGATTTTCTTAAAGCCGCCGTTTTGAGCCAGTATATCAGATAAAAATTTCATCCTAGTTAAATCTGTTCATTGCCTCGGCAATATTGTCGTCGAGGATGAGCTGAACCGCCTCGTAGGAGTTTTCGGCAATTTTTTCAAGAAGCTTAATCTCGTCCTTAGTGAACTTAGATAACACCCACGCGGCAAGGTCGTATTCGGGATTGGGCTTTTTGCCGATTCCGATTTTTATTCTCGGGAACCTGTCGCTGCCGCTTAAGTAGATAATATTCTTCATTCCGTTCTGACCGCCGTCGCTGCCCTTTGAGCGTATACGCATTTTTCCGACGTCAAGGTTTACGTCGTCTAATAATATTACTACCTTTTCAGCGGGGATTTTGTAGAATTTCATTGCCTCTACAACTGCCTGTCCGCTGTTGTTCATATAAGTGGATGGCTTCATAAGCAGTACGCGGTGACCGTTTATTCTCGCTTCGGCTACCGTGGACTTGAATTTAACGCGGTTTATCCTTACCCCGAGCTTATCCGCAATATAGTCAATCATAATAAAGCCGGAGTTATGGCGCGTGTTTTCGTATTTGCGGTCGGGATTTCCAAGCCCGGCTACGATATATTCAATTGAGTTATTGGTGAATTTTTTCTTTCCGAACATAGTGTGATCCTTTAAATAATTATAAACGGGGCGACGCCGAGTCGCCCCGTTTAAAGCTGTTTAGTCAAATGCCGCGGTGAAGGAGTTATCGTTATAAATTCTCGCGATAGCCTCCGCGAATACGGGAGCAGTGTGGAGAACCGTAAACTTATCGATTTTCTTTTCCTCCGGAAGCGGAACTGTATCGAGAAGAACAACCTCGTTGATTACGGATTCCTTAAGTCTCTCTACAGCAGGGCCCGAAAGAACCGCGTGTGTAGCGCAGGCGTAAACCTCGGTGGCTCCGCCTTTCTCAACGATAGCCTTTGCGCCGTTACAGAGCGTGCCGGCGGTATCAATCATATCGTCGAGGATGATTACCTTTTTACCTCTTACGTCGCCGATGATGTTCATAACCTCGGAAACGTTAGCCTTGGGACGGCGCTTGTCGATAATTGCGAGCGCTGTACCGATACGGCTCGCGAAGTTTCTTGCGCGGGTTACCGAGCCTAAGTCGGGAGATACAACGACATAATCGTCGGCGTTATCGCCTACAACCTTCTTCATATGGTCGGCTAAGATGCCGGCGCCCTTAAGATGGTCAACAGGGATGTTGAAGAAGCCCTGAATCTGATTTGCGTGTAAATCCATTGTAAGAAGTCTGTCGGCGCCTGCGGCTGTGATTAAGTCGGCGCAGAGCTTTGATGAAATCGGATCACGGGGTTTAGCTTTTCTGTCCTGACGCGCATATCCGAAGTAGGGCATAACCGCGGTGATTCTTGCGGCGGAAGCTCTTCTCATAGCGTCAATCATAATAAGCATTTCCATAAGGTTGTCGTTAACGGGAGTGCAGGTCGACTGAACGATAAAGCACTCCGAACCTCTTACGGATTCGTCGATGGATACGGCAATCTCGCCGTCCGAAAACTTTTTACAAACCGATTTTCCCAGCGGCAAGCCGAGCTGGTTGGCGATTTCCTTAGCTACGGACAGGTTAGAGTTACCCGCGAAGATTTTGATGTCTTTTCCGTGAAAATTCATTTTATCTCTCCCTCTTTAAACTGTAATAATTTTTCAACATATTTTATTTTAACTTATTTTTTGACTTTTTTATAGATGTTCTGATATTTATGTAAAAAAGCCGCGACGCTTTTTGACGAGCTGTTGGCTCTGAGCCTTACTCCGTTAAAGCTCAGGTAACAGAAGAAGTTTCCGGGCTTAACCGTTATATCCCGTGCGTTTACCGTATAATCCTCGCCGTAGGTGAAGATATCGATCCTGCCTTTGCCGGTGTTGATTCTGAAAACCATCGTTTTATTGAATTTCAAAATTAAAATCCAGATTAAAACGAACATCAGCTCAAGCGGAATAAACAGCAGGTAAAGTATATAGTCCTGAAAATGCAGCACCATTATGTCAATGATAATAAAAAACAGCGCCATAAAGGAGGTGGTGATTATCTTGACGATATTGTATGCTTTTTTAAACTTCATCTCAGCACCTGTAGCCCTTTTTAAGAGCAATTTCCTCAAGCTCCTTAAGCTGAGCGGGATCGTTTGCTCCGAGTACGGTGTCGGGACTTTCGGCGGTAAAGGCGCCGATTTTTTCTTTTTTCTCTAAAAGAAGTTTGAGCGCGTCGGGAAGATAATATTCCTTAGCGTTGTTGTCGGATTTTATCTCTCCTAGTACGGAGAGGAGCTTTTCGGTATCAAACCAGAATCCGCCCGAGTTAACCTCGTTTATCGCGGCGGTCTTTTCGTCGGCGTCCTTCTGCTCAACAATAGATGAGAGCGCGCCGCTCTCATCGCGGACGATTCTTCCGTAGCCTGTAGGATCGCTTACCTTAGCGGAAATAACAGTTGCGGAGTTGCCCTGCGAAATATGAAACTCAAAGGAGTTCTTTATAGTATCGCTGTCCATAAACGGAGCGTCGCCGTTTAAGATAACAACGCTGCCTTTGTTTTCTTTGAGGAAATCCTTAGCCTGCATAACCGCGTGGCCGGTTCCGAGCCTTTCAGCCTGATAAACCGTCTCAACGGGGAAGTTAAGCGAGCTTACGAATTCATCTATATATTCCTTTCCGAAGCCCTTGACTACGCATATCTTTTCAATACCCGCAGCTTTAACCGAATTGATAACCCATTCAAGCATAGGGCGGTTTAAAACCTCGGCAAGCGGCTTCGGCTTATTCATCTTCATTCTTTTTCCCTCGCCGCCGGCGAGGATAACCGCGCATTTGTTCATAACGGATACTCTCCCGAATATCAAATATCAAAAATATACACATTAATTATCTCATAGATTGGCAATTTTTCAACCCTAAATTGCAAAAAAATTTCAATTTGTTTTCATTTTATTTGTTTTACACATAATAATTGAAAAAAAACCGTAACATTTATTGCAATTTTTTTCTTTTTTTTCCAAAATGATATTCCAATTTTAAAAGAGTTTTGATATAATGTAACCAAGACTGTAAGAGTCGGTACAGCTTCAGCTGAAAAATGCGGGCTGTATCAAATAATTACTTATTTTTAGGAGGTAATTCTATGGCAAACAAATGGGTTTATTTGTTTACTGAAGGCGACGCTTCAATGCGTGAACTTCTCGGCGGTAAGGGCGCTAACCTTGCTGAGATGACAAAATTAGGTCTCCCTGTTCCTCAGGGCTTTACTGTATCTACAGAGGCTTGTACTCAGTACTATGAGGACGGAAGACAGATTAACGACGAGATTATGGGCCAGATTATGGAGCATATCGAGAAGATGGAGGGTATCACCGGTAAGAAATTCGGCGATAAGGAAAACCCGCTTCTCGTTTCTGTTCGTTCAGGCGCACGCGCTTCTATGCCGGGTATGATGGATACAATCCTCAACCTCGGTCTTAACGAGGACGTTGTTGAGTATATGGCTGAGGCTTCAGGCAATGCTCGCTGGGCTTATGACTGCTACAGAAGATTTATCCAGATGTTCTCCGACGTTGTTATGGAAGTTGGTAAGAAATATTTTGAAGAGCTTATTGATAAGATGAAGGCTGAGAAGGGCGTTACTCAGGACGTTGAGCTTACAGCTGAGGATCTTAAGACTCTTGCAGAGCAGTTCAAGGCCGAGTATAAGGCTAAGATCGGCGAGGACTTCCCCTCAGATCCTAAGGTACAGCTTATCGAGGCTGTTAAGGCTGTATTCCGTTCATGGGACAACCCCCGTGCTAACGTTTACCGTCGTGACAACGATATTCCTTATTCATGGGGTACCGCTGTTAACGTACAGATGATGGCTTTCGGTAATATGGGCGACGATTGCGGTACAGGCGTTGCGTTTACCCGTGACCCCGCAACAGGCGCTAAGGGCCTCTTCGGTGAGTTCCTTACTAACGCTCAGGGTGAGGACGTTGTTGCAGGCGTTCGTACTCCTATGCACATCAGTGAGATGGAGGAGAAATTCCCCGAGGCTTTCGCTCAGTTTACTGATGTATGTAAGACACTTGAGAACCACTACAGAGATATGCAGGATATGGAGTTCACGGTAGAGCACGGTAAGCTCTTTATGCTCCAGACACGTAACGGTAAGAGAACAGCTCAGGCTGCTCTTAAGATCGCTTGCGATTTAGTTGACGAGGGTATGAGAACCGAGAAGGAAGCAGTAGCTATGATCGATCCCCGTAACCTCGATACACTTCTCCATCCCCAGTTTGACGCTGAGGCTGTTAAGAAGGCTGAGCCTATCGGTAAGGCTTTAGGTGCTGCTCCCGGCGCTGCCTGCGGTAAAATCGTATTTACTGCCGACGACGCTAAAGAGTGGGCCGACAGAGGCGAGAAGGTTGTTTTAGTTCGTCTTGAGACTTCACCCGAGGATATCGAGGGTATGAAGGCTGCTCAGGGTATCCTTACAGTTCGCGGCGGTATGACATCTCACGCTGCAGTTGTTGCCCGCGGAATGGGCTCCTGCTGCGTATCCGGCTGCTCCGCTATCGTTATGGACGAGGAGAATAAGGTATTCACACTCGGCGGTAAGGAATATCACGAGGGCGACGTAATCTCCTTCGACGGTACAACAGGTAACATCTACGACGGAGCTATCCCGACAGTTGACGCTAAGATTGCCGGTGAGTTCGGACGTATTATGGAATGGGCTGATAAGTACAGAGTTCTTAAGGTTAGAACTAACGCTGATACTCCTGCCGACGCTAAGAAGGCAAGAGAGCTCGGCGCTGAGGGTATCGGTCTCTGCCGTACAGAGCACATGTTCTTCGAAGGCGACAGAATTGACGCTTTCCGTGAGATGATCTGCTCCGATACAGTAGAGGAGAGAGAAGCTGCTCTCGCTAAGATTCTTCCCGTACAGCAGGGCGACTTCGAGGCTCTTTATGAGGCTCTTGAGGGTAACCCCGTTACTATCCGTTTCTTAGATCCGCCTCTCCACGAGTTCGTTCCCACAACCGAGGAGGATATCGCTAAGTTAGCTGCTTCTCAGGGTAAGACTGTTGAGCAGATTAAGGCTATTATCGACAGCCTCCACGAGTTTAACCCGATGATGGGTCACCGCGGCTGCCGTCTCGCCGTAACATATCCCGAGATTGCCAAGATGCAGACTGCTGCTGTTATCCGCGCTGCTATCAACGTTGCTAAGGCTCATCCCGATTGGGACTTAAAGCCCGAGATTATGATTCCTCTCGTAGGCGATATTAAGGAGCTTAAGTACGTTAAGAAGGTTGTTGTTGAGACAGCCGACGCTGAAATCGCTGCTGCAGGCGCAGACCTCAAGTACGAGGTTGGTACAATGATCGAGATTCCGAGAGCTGCTCTTACAGCTGACGAAATCGCTACAGAGGCTGAGTTCTTCTGCTTCGGTACTAACGATCTTACTCAGATGACATTCGGCTTCAGCCGTGACGACGCCGGTAAGTTCTTAGACGCTTACTATGACGCTAAGATCTTCGAGAACGATCCGTTCGCTAAGCTTGATCAGACAGGCGTAGGCCTCCTTATGGAGATGGCTATTCAGAAGGGTAAGGCTACCCGTCCTGAGCTCCACTGCGGTATCTGCGGTGAGCACGGCGGAGATCCCTCTTCCGTAGAGTTCTGCCATAAGATCGGTCTTGACTATGTATCCTGCTCACCGTTCAGAGTTCCGATTGCTCGTCTTGCTGCTGCACAGGCTGCTATCGCTGAATAAGGATAAGTAATTAAAGACTCATTATAATTGAAAAGGGCTGCGGGTTAATTCCTGCAGCCCTTATTGCATTTTTTCGTAATTGTTATTATAATTAATGCGGTGATATTATGTTCAGAGAAATGCTCAGGAAAAAGCAGGCGCTTTCCCGGGAAGAGTGTATAATTCTTTTAAAGAACGAAAAACGCGGTGTGCTAAGTGTAACGGGGGATGAGGGCTATCCCTACGGATTTCCGATAAACCACTATTATAATGAAGATGACGGCTGTTTATATTTCCATTGCGGAAAAAAGGGGCACAAGCTTGACGCGTTGAAAAAATGCTCTAAAGCATCGTTCTGCGTTTATGATAACGGATATAAAAATGACGGCGGCTGGGCGCTTAATATAAAGAGCGTAATAGTTTTCGGCAGGGTTGAGATTATTGACGATATTAACGATATAACCGATATCAGCCGGAAATTGTCCTATAAGTTTACTTCGGATGAAAGCTATATTGAGGACGAAATAAAAAATTACGCCAAAGCGGCGCTGCTGTTAAAATTAAAGCCTGAGCATATTTCGGGTAAGCTTGTAAAGGAGAGTTGATTATGGCTTCAAGTAAGGAATATCTTGATTTTATCTTAGAACAGCTCAGTGAGCTTGAGGAGATAACCTATCGTAAAATGATGGGAGAGTATATACTTTATTACAGGGGAAGAATATTCGGCGGAATATATGACGACCGCTTTTTAATCAAGCCTGTAAAAGCGGCGCTCGCGATGATTCCTAACCCGATTTACGAAACTCCGTATGAGGGCGCTAAGGATATGATACTGGTTGAGAATATCGACGACAGAATCTTTTTAGCGGATTTACTTAACGCTATGTTTGATGAACTTCCGATACCTAAGAAAAAATCTAAGAAAAAATAAATAAAAAATATACAAAATATGATTGCAAAATCAAAAAAAATCATATATAATACATATAACCGTAATCGGTTCAGGCATCAGCCGAATATTTTTTATTTTTCAGGAGGACGAAGATGAAAAAAACATTAAAGGTAACAGCGTTTGTTATGGCGCTTATGCTCGTAATCGCGGCGTTCGCTTCGTGCGGAGGCGGCGGAGATTCCGCTTCGGTAAGCGGTAAGACAGAAACCTGGGGCAATATTACCGTACTCGTTCCCGACGGAATGAAGCTCACCGGCGGTAACATCCTCGACAAGAAAAACCCCGATGTTGTTAATATCGCTAAAGAGGATAAAGCTACTAACTACTTCCTTATTACTATCAGCGATGACGAGAACAGCGCTAAGTCCGGTATCGATTCAACACGCAGTATGAATAAGGGCTGCGAGGATATTACCCTTGAATTTGATAACGGAAAATGGGAAGGCGTAGCCTACGATTATTCCGGAATGGAAGTATTCCAGATTTACGGCAAGGTTGGCGGACGTATAGCGGTTGTTCAGAGCTACGGCTTCGGTTCTGATTCCGAAACAACTAAGGCTATTCTTAATTCCCTCGAGGTTAAAAAATCATAATTATAAACAATAGGAATAATAAGCAATAAGAAAAGCAGACCGTTCGGTCTGCTTTTTGTTGTTTAAGCTTGGATTAAATATTATAATCTAAAAATCCGTCCGCGTATTTTTTATCTACGCTGTACTCGAGCTGAGGATTGCGGATATTAACCTTCATTCCCTCGGGAATTGAACGGATAATAAATGCGTTGCCGCCGATTACTACGTCGTTGCCGATAATAGTTTCGCCGCCGAGTATACTCGTGTTCGAGTAAATGGTGACGTTGTCGCCGATCGTCGGGTGGCGCTTAACTCCCTTAAGCTGCTGGCCCTTGCGGGTTGAGAGACCGCCGAGAGTTACGCCCTGATAAATCTTAACGTGCTCGCCGATTACGGTAGTTTCGCCGATTACGATACCGGTGCCGTGGTCGATAAAGAAATACTTTCCGATTGTTGCGCCCGGATGAATATCAATACCGGTGAGGTTGTGAGCGTATTCGGAAATAATCCTCGGAATCATCGGAACGCCTAACAGCCACAGCTCGTGCGCAATGCGGTATACGCTTATCGCGAAAACTCCGGGGTAGCAGAATATAATCTCGTCGGTGCTGTAGGCGGCGGGGTCGCCGTCGTAAGCCGCCTGAATATCGGTGTAAAGATAGTCGCGGATTGAGGGGATTTTCCCGATAAAGGCTTCTACAATCTCCTCCGCCTTAGCCGACGCGTCGCCCTCGGCGCAGTCGTTTTTAAGCGCGCGCTCAACCTGCTTTAAAAGAGTATATTCGATATATTCGAGCTTTTCGCCGATATAGTATTTTACATAATCCTTTTTAATCTTCTTGTTATCAAAGTAGCCGGGAAAGAGCAGCTTTCTCAGTTCTTTGACGAGCTGGATAAGAATATCACGGCTTACGATATGATCCTCGCCGATACGCTTGGTGAGGTCGTAACGCTCGTAGCTTTCCAGTATAAGTTCAACGTTTTTATCTGTGTCTTTCATAAGGTCATCTCCCTTTATCTACTATTATACTAGACTTTTTTTAATTTCGCAACAAAAATCTTGAAAACCTAGTGGTTTTGTGGTATATTGTATACATAATGAAAATGCGGAGATGATGAAATGAGGATTTCAACAAAGGGAAGATATGCTCTGAGAATGCTCGTAGACCTCGCGGAGCATCAGAACGACGGATATGTCGCCCTTAAGGATATTGCGAAACGTCAGAATATTTCTAAAAAATATCTCGAGCAGATTGTGCCTGTTCTGAATAAATCTCATATTCTGAGAACTAACCGCGGTTTTCAGGGCGGTTACCGCCTTGCGGTAGCTCCCGATAAGTGTACGGTGGGGGAGGTAATCCGCCTTACCGAGGGAACGCTTTCTCCGCTTTCCTGTATTGACGATGATAACGAGGTAGTGTGCGAGCGCAGAGAGGAGTGCTCAACCCTATTTGTGTGGCAGGGTTTAAAGAAGGTTGTTACCGATTATCTTGACGGTATCACGCTTCAGGATATAGTTGATAAAGAGCGCGAAAGCTACGCTAATGATTATGTAATATAAGTTTAAATGAGTAAGCACCTGACGACTTGTCAGGTGCTTTTTTACTTTATAAAAGTAAAAAACATTTTATATTGCCCGCTTAGTTGCGCCCTGCGTGCGCACAAGCGATGGCTGAAGAAAACGCACGCACTTAGGTGCGCACGCTTTCTTGTATGCCTTATTCTTCTGAGAACATAGGAGTTGAGAGGTAACGCTCGCCTGTATCGGGGAGGAGAGCTACTATAATCTTGCCCTTGTTTTCGGGACGCTTCGCAAGCTCTGTTGCCGCGAATACTGCCGCGCCCGAGGAAATACCTACTAAAAGTCCCTCGTTCTTAGCGAGGCTTCTGCCTGTTTTAAATGCGTCCTCGTTTTCTACGGCGATAATCTCATCGTAAATATCCGTGTTGAGAGTATCGGGAACGAAGCCCGCGCCGATTCCCTGAATCTTATGAGGACCGGGAGTACCCTTAGATAGAACAGGGGAGGTTGCGGGTTCAACCGCGACAACTTTAACGTCGGGATTCTTATTCTTAAGGTATTCGCCTACGCCGGATACCGTTCCGCCGGTGCCGACGCCTGCTACGAAGATATCAACCTTTCCGTCAGTATCCTCCCAGATTTCGGGGCCTGTCGAAGCGATATGCGCCTTCGGGTTCGCGAGGTTTGTGAACTGGCTGGGGATAAAGCTGTTCGGAATTTCCGCGGCGAGCTCATCAGCCTTTGCTATAGCGCCCTTCATTCCCTTAGCGCCTTCGGTGAGCACGAGCTCAGCACCGTAAGCCTTTAAAAGATTTCTGCGCTCAATGCTCATTGTTTCGGGCATTGTGAGGATGATTCTGTAGCCTCGTGAAGCCGCAACTGACGCAAGACCGATACCTGTGTTTCCGCTTGTGGGCTCGATAATAACCGCGCCTTCTTTAATAAGTCCCTGAGCCTCGGCTTCGTCAATCATAGCCTTGGCGATTCTGTCCTTAACGCTTCCCGCGGGGTTAAAATATTCGAGCTTGCCTATAACCTTAGCCTCAAGGTTGTTGGCTTTTTCGTGATTTGTGAGTTCGAGTAAGGGTGTGTTTCCGATTAAGTCTGTAATTCTGCCTGATATTTTCATAAGATTATCTCCTTAATATAATGTAATGTTTTGTTTATAAAATCATTATTCCGATATCGAATTAAACAGCCTCAACATCGTTCAAATATCTTTAATATATCCATAATAAGCTCCTTTAAAACTTAGTAATCCTACTGAATTTATAGGTATTATAACACCACTTTTTCGGTTTGTCAAGAAAAAATCATAAAAATTTCACATTTTCTTAATTGTATTCATTTTAATTATACGCTATAATATACTTGGGTGATTATATGAGTTTAGTAAAAAAACTGATTTCCGTAATATTGACGGCGGTTATTATTGTAAGCGCTGTGCCGTTTGCCGCGTCGGCTCAAAGCTCAACCGGCAGGATTTACCCCTTTATAAGCGAGGTAGACGATTATTTCGGCGAGCTTAAGGATTATATAGCCGAAGGGCTCAGAGCGCGTAAAAAGACAATGGATATAACCGATTTTAATATTTCTCAGGATGATATAATATATGTAATACGTTCGGTTATGTTTGATAATCCCGATATTTTTTACGTTGACTCCGCGTATATTCCTTATAAGTACGAAAAGGAAACCGGACGAGTTGCGACTATAACTCCGCAGTATATATTTAAGAGAAGCAAAATTCCGTCATATATAAAGAAGTTTAATTCAGCCTCAAAAAAGCTGATTAAGGGGATAGACTCCTCGTGGTCGGATTATAAGAAGGCGCTTGTTATCCACGACCGAATTGCCGCTAACTGCCGCTACTACAGCAAGGGACTTAAGTCTTATACCGCTTATAATATAATCGTAGCCCATAAGGGACTTTGCGAAGGGTACTCAAGGGCATACTGCCACCTGCTTTCGCTCGTAGGAGTTGACAGTAAGACCATTAACAACGAGGCTCAGGGACATTGCTGGAATATGGTTAAGCTGGGCGGTTACTGGTATCACGTTGACGTTACAGCCGACGACCCTATGCCCGATACCTGCGGATATGTTAGGCATAAATTCTTTTTGCTTACCGACTCGGGACTGCGTTCGGCGGACGACGGTATTCACAACGGATATAAGTCCGACATAACGTATGATTCGGATTATATATGCAATTCCTCAAAATACAACGGATACTTTTTCCGGAATATTACGTCTCAGATTGTTTATATAAACGGAAGCTTTTATTATATGAATAATAAGTATAACGGAAAATACAACTCCGCGCTTATTAAACGAAACGGCTCAAAAAAGGTTCTTAAGGTTATTAAGGATGTATGGAAAAACTCCTACGGCAATTCTATGAATAAATCACCGTGCAAGCTGTTTGAGTATAACGGAAAAATTTATTTTAATACTAAGCGTAAGATTATAAGATATAATCCCGAAACAGGCGGCTTCAAGAGGATTTTTAATATGCCGTCGTTTATAAACGGCGACCTTGTCGGCGTAACCTGTCAGGGAACCTCGGCGTATGTATCTAAGGCTAACGCGAATCATACTAAGTACAGCAAAGTAAAGCTTATGAAGTTTTATTCTAAGAGTAAGCCGACGGTTCTTCCGTTCTTGAAATACACTAAAAAAACCGTTAGTAAAAAGAGCTCGTTTAAGCTTAAGGTTTATTACGGAAGCGGTAAAATAACGTATAAAAGCAGTAATTCAAAAATCGCCCGCGTAAGCTCAAAGGGCAGGGTTAAGACGCTTAAAAAGGGAAGCTGCACGATTACCGCGGTTAGAAATAACACTAAGCTAAAATGCAAAATAAAGGTTGTTTAGTAAAATCTCAGCCTGAAAATTATTTAAGATAAAAAGCGTAAATGTCTTGACAAACAGCTTTAAGTTTTATATAATAGTTAGGCTGATTATGCGCCAATAGCTCAGCTGGATAGAGCAACTGCCTTCTAAGCAGTAGGTCAGGGGTTCGAGTCCCTTTTGGCGCGCCATATGGTGGGATTAGCGTAGTTGGTTAACGCGCCAGTTTGTGGCACTGGAGACCACCGGTTCGAATCCGGTATTCCACCCCAGATGACTCATTAGCTCAGTTGGCAGAGCACTTGACTTTTAATCAAGGTGTCCGGAGTTCGAATCTCCGATGGGTCACCAAAAGAAAAAGCAGACCAAGCGGTCTGCTTTTTCTTTTGCCATCGGAGATTCGAAAGGCGGATCAGGAAACAGTCCGGTGGACTGTTTCCCCGCCGTAGCGTTGATGAAACTTTTCCGATTAACGTGAACCCAAGGTTCGAGATGGAAGTTCTCTCGCAGATGAACTACTCCGATGTGGTCACTTCCCGCGAAGCGGGAATATTGCAGACCAAGCGGTCTGCTTTTTCTTTTGCCATCGGAAATTCGAAGCCGAGCGTAAAAAAATCGTTCCGGGGGAACGATTTTAGCGAGGAGCGTTGATGAAACTTTTCCAATCAACGTGAACCCAAGGTTCGAGATGGAAGTTCTCGCATAGATGAACTACTCCGATGGTGTCACTTCCCGCGAAGCGGGAATATTGCAGACCAAGCGGTCTGCTTTTTCTTTTGCCATCGGAGATTCGAAGCCGACCGTTAAGAAAACGCTCCGGGGGAGCGTT
>CAJOFK010000023.1:0-412 GCA_905234015.1 uncultured Ruminococcus sp. | reverse complement strand
TCCCGCGAAGCGGGAATATTGCAGACCAAGCGGTCTGCTTTTTCTTTTGCCATCGGAGATTCGAAGCCGACCGTTAAGAAAACGCTCCGGGGGAGCGTTGATGAAACTTTTCCAATCAACGTGAACCCAAGGTTCGAGATGGAAGTCTTCGCATAGATGAACTACTCCGATGCGGTCTCGTTGTCACGGACTCTGTGAAAAAAGCCTCGCTTGCCTTTTTACTATTAATCTTATATTCGACTTGCGGATAGGAAGGTGTCCAAGCGTCGCCGCCGTAAACTTTATTTGCGGCGGTTCTTTTCGGATCAATCGTATCACGGCTGAATATTACCGAAATATCGCCGTATTCCTTATGTAAAAAGTCGTCTTTTGTAACGGCTATGCTCGGCATAGGGAAGCCGCCGAGGTTAAG
>CAJOFK010000022.1 GCA_905234015.1 uncultured Ruminococcus sp. | reverse complement strand
GCAACACATCAAATTACAGCTCGAACAACAATAACGCCAAGGCAACGCTTGAGTGGATGTTCCCGGAATTTGACTCCTATTTAAAGAGCAAGGCAGGCGTAACTATGAAACAGCTCGGATTTAAGAAATGGAAGTAAAAAAAATTACTCTCGGCGCCGACGGTAAATACCGCTGGCGGTATGAAATGAGCCTGTTTAAAAATCCGTCGATATTTTTCCTGATTTGGAAGATATTTTTCTTCATCTTCCTCGGGATATTCCTGTTCACTACCGTAATTGATACACTAAGCAACGGCTTCAGCCCGGAGAGCTTAGCAGGAAGCGCAAAGGTTTTCGGAATAATATTCGCGGTAATGACGGTTGTGACGGCTCTCGGGTATCTGCTTTACGCCGCGATTATGGGCGGTAAATATATTGTCGATTTTACTATGGACGAAAAAGGCGTACTCCATAAGCAGGCTCCCTCTCAGGCTAAAAAAGCGCGGAAAATCGGTATTCTTACCGCACTCGCCGGAGCCGCCTCTGGCAGACCGTCGGTCGCGGGAGCGGGGCTCAACTCCACGAGAACCGAGATGTACTCGGATTTCAGCAAGGTGAAAAAGATAAAAGCATATCCGCGCCGCAACACCATTATGCTCAGCGCGCCTTTTAATAAAAATCAGGTTTATGCGTCAGGCGAGGATTTTGAATTTGTTCTCAGTTATATCGAAAGCCATACCGATACTAAATAAAATGTAATACAAAATTAAAAGCCGGAGGCAACGGTTAATCCGAAGCCCTCCGGCATTATTTGTATATTTTCCGCTCAGTTGCGCCCTGAGTGCGCACTAGCGATGAATGCACGAAAGCTCCGCACTTAGGTGCGTACGCTTTCTTGTTTTTCCGAGCAATATTTTGTTACCAAAAAACCGTTTAAAACATACGGCGGGATAAGCGACGCCGTAAATACGGCAAAAAACAAACCGTTGTTCCCGTTCATTAAAAAAAGGAACAGCAACGCCGCAACAAAAGCTATTCCTGCGCTGAAAAAGTTCATTATCGCATAGAAAAGCGAAGCGCCGCGCGATTTATTTCGATTCAGATTTTTCCTTACCGCTCCCGCAAATAAAAGCTTCGCGATATTCCGCGTAATATTTGCTACAAATATAATACTTAAAACGATTGAAACAACCGTTATTATAAGACCGCTTATTATTATAGACGGAAGAAAAAGAAATGCTGTTGTAATTGCCACAAACCCAACCACCAGTAACAATATAAAAAATATTATCACTAAAAATACATCAAAAGCGATTTCGAGCGAGGCTTCAATTTTCAGCATTATCAACGCTATCCGAAATTTCTTTTCGCTTCTTTTTGAGGATATGTAAAGCAACAAATAAACAATCGCGCATAATAACAAAAACACACTAAAGCTGTATTGAAGTATTTTTACCAGCACGACACCGTCAGCTTGTTCGGAAATTTCCTCTATATCAATTAATCCGAAAAAAGTAAAGATAAATGTTACCGCCGAGAAGAAATAATAAACTAAAGAAAGAATAAGCGTAACAGGCTTTGAAAAAAAGCTCAGAGTCTTTTCGCTCATATTATTTGTCACCGTCTTTTTTAAAAATCGCCGTGACGGCGTAATAAATCGGAATAGTGAGGTAGGCTATCCAGCCCCATGCCCAGCCGCCGAATACGAAGCCGGTAATCATCTGAAATACTACGCAGAGTACAGGATAAGCAAAGTGAGTCGCGTTGCGCTTATAAATCGCGTCAACAAGCGAGTAGTAAAGCGGAATAGCGAGAAAGCAAATCCAGGCTAAAGCCCAGCCGCAAAGCGCTCCGGAAAAGCCCCAGATAAGAAACGCGATTAACGAAAAAGCCCATACGGGGATTTTCTTTAATACTCCCTCTTTGCCCTTACCGTTATGCTCGGCTTCCTTGTCGACCATAACGTGACCGTTTTCGTCGGTATAGGCGCGAACCTTTTCACCGTCGTGAACGTGGATTCCGTCAGCTCCGACGTGGACGTGAGAGCCGTCCTTAGATTTAACGTTTATTCCCTCTTTAAAGCTGATATCGACGTTTTCTCCGTTATCGTGAACGTGGATACCGTTTTTAAAGGAAACGTGCTTCTGCTCAACGTATTCGGTATTTTCGTCGGGAGCCTCAAATTCGGGTTCGGGAGTTTTTCCTGTTTTCGGCTCACCCTCGCCGTTTAAAAGCTCGTCGAGCGAAACTCCGTAGACTTGCGCTAATATAATAAGGTTATCGGTATCGGGCGAAGCCTCGGCTCTCTCCCATTTTGAAACCGCCTGACGGCTTACTCCGATTTTTTCCGCGAGCTCCTCCTGAGACAGCCCGCTCTGCTTTCTGTACTGTAATAATCTGTTAGCTGTTTCGATATTCATAATTTTCCCTCCTTGATTTTCTGTCCATATTATAGCCCGCAACCGCCGAAAAGGTCTATACATTCCGGTTTTCAAAAGCGCAACTATTGGTTGCATTCCAGTATTTATGAGCTTTACAGTAGGTTTTCAAGGTTTTCGGTATCAAGCTGAGCAGTATTAAGCGCGGGCTTGGCAAGGGGAATATTTTTACCTCTTTTTATAAATAAGGGTACTTCATTTAACGCGATTTCAACGTAATGAAGTCCTTTTTTCATTACCTCTTTAAACACATTCTCTCCGCTGAGCTTTACGAAGGTCATATCCTCGGGGAGGTAAACATTCCTGCCGCTTTTATTCTGCTCGTAAACGGGAGCTATCATACACTCGTCCCCGAGCATAAGCTGGTCCTCAACCTCGCGCGCGATTTTATCGTCGGGATAATCAAACGCAAGCGGACGGAACATCATATCGTCCTCCTCGCTGCAGCGGCGGAAGGTTTTATAAATATAGGGAATCAGCCTGTAGCGTACCGCGAGAACATCCGCAAATTCCTTTACATCGCCGAACCGGTACGCCTCCTGAGCGCGAGTACCGAGCGCGCGGTGATTGCGCATAAGCGGAGTAAAAACTCCGAGCGCAAGCCACCTGAGCAGTAAATCGCGCGTTACGTTAGCGCCGAATCCGCCGAGGTCGGCTCCGCAATAGAGAAAGCCGCACATATTAACGCCCGGAAGCATTTTTAAATTCAGGAGAATATGAGACCACCGGCTGGAATTATCACCGAACCATATTCCGCTGATACGGTGAGCGCCGATATACGAAGCTCGGGAGAAAATCAGCTTCTTTTCTTTTCCGTATTCTTTTTCAAAATACTCGCCTGCCGCCTTAGTCATAAACGCGCCGTAGATATTATGTACGTCCTTATGGCATACGCGCTTTCCGTTTATATTATGATAAAAGCTCTTATAATCCTCCATACTGTTCTGAAGTCCGAGCATAGTATCCTTAGTCTCAAAAAATTCCCATATTCCGATTTCCCTGCCGCGGATTTTATCGAGCTTTTCAAGAGCCTTATTAAGCCCCTTAACGGAGTAGAAAATCGCGGGCTCGTTCATATCGTTCCAGAATCCGTCAACGCCCGTATCAATAAGCGTTTTATACTGACGTCCGAACCACTCTCTCACGTCCGGATTAAGAAAATCGGGAAGTCCGACTATTCCCGGCCATACGCCGCACTCGAATTCAGCGCCGTTTTCATCGGTACAGAAATAACCTTTTTCGTGTCCCTCGTCGTAAACGGAATAGCCCGTTTCCTTTTTAACCCCCGCGTCAATAATCGGAATAAGATGGATATCGTGTTCCTTCATATCCTTAACAAACGCCTTAAAATCAGGGAACAGCTTTTTATTTACGGTGAAGTCCTTAAAGCTATCCATATAATCTATATCCATATAGATACAGTCGAGCGGAAGATTGTTTTTGCGGTGATTTTCGCGCACGTTTATAAAATCCTCCTGCTTAGAGTAGCCCCAGCAGCTCTGCTGATAGCCGAACGCCCACAGCGGAGGAATATAACTTTTTCCGATAATTTTTCTGAATTGACGGATTATATCACGCTCGGTTTCGCCGTCGATATAATATATATCCGCCTCGGGCTTATCGAGGGTAATAACGCACTCGTCAGGCTCGGTATAGCCTAAATCCCATACGATTTTTGAGGGATAATCAACAAAAATCCCGAACTTTTTCTTTCCGCTTACAACGATAAAATTGTGAGCGCTGTAGAGCGAGCGCTTATCCTCAACGTGGTTGGTTTCATCGCTGCACCAGCTCTCGTAAATCCAGCCGCGCTTATTAATTCCGCGCACAGTCTCGCCTAGTCCGAAAATCATATCGCTCTCGCCGAGGGTAAAGCTGAGCTTTAGTTTTTCAGCGCAGTCGAGCGCTAAGGGAAATTCCCCGATATCGGAAATCTCAATATGCTCAACAACAGCCTCGGTATCAATCGGCGTATTGAACCTGAATTTTTTTACCATAACGCTCCCATCTTTCCTCTTATTAAGATTTTATGACAGTAAATCAAATATCGCAATCGCCGCTACAGCCTCGACTACCGCGACAGCTCTCGGGACGATACAGGGGTCGTGACGTCCCTTTATCTCGAGAGTTGTGTCAGTACCCTTACTTAAATCAACGCTTTTCTGAGGCTTTGCGATTGACGGAGTGGGCTTGAACGCCGTTTTAAAAACAATCGGCATACCGCTGCTTATTCCGCCGAGGATTCCGCCGCTGTTGTTGGTTTCGGTTAAAACCTTTTTGTCCTCATAATAAAACGCGTCGTTATTTTCGCTTCCGCGAAGCTTTGCACAGTTAAAGCCGTTTCCGA
Source organism: uncultured Ruminococcus sp. (assembly GCA_905234015.1). GTDB lineage: Bacteria > Bacillota > Clostridia > Oscillospirales > Acutalibacteraceae > Ruminococcoides. Next base: position 55,206 of record CAJOFK010000022.1, on the reverse strand, counting down.
ACTCAACGCCCTTAACCGCGGGAATACCGAACAGCGCCGACGCAAGCTTTCCTTCTATACCCTCAAACAGAGGACCGCCGACTCCCGCAGGCATACCGACAACGGCACATTCTACCGTACCGCCTATGCTGTCGAGGTCGAACCTTGCGCTCTCAACCTCGGCGCGCATTTCGCTTTCCTTAGACTTATCAATAAGCGCGAAGGATGAATTGCTGAGCTCGTTTATCAGGCTGTCATCTATACTTACGGGGTTAAAGGGGCTGTCCTCAACCGAGCCGATTGAGCTTATATGAGCCGCGATTTTTATACCCTTTTCTTCAAGTATCTGTCTTAAAATTGCTCCCGCGAACACTATCGGAGCAGTTAGCCTTCCGCTGAAATGACCGCCGCCGCGGATATCGTTATTTCCGCCGTACTTAACGTAAGCGGTGTAATCGCTGTGACCGGGGCGAGGAACGCTGAGGAGATTATTATAATCTTTGCTTTTTGTATTCGTGTTTTCTATTACGCAGGCTATCGGCGCGCCTGTAGTAACGCCGTTTAAAATACCGGACTTAACCTCGGGAAAATCCTTCTCAAGCCTCGGGGTCGCCGTTTTATCCCTGCCGGGCGCTCTTCTCGCTATCTGAACGAGCACCTTATCCATATCTATTTTACAGCCTGCGGGAACTCCGCACAGCACCGCGCCAACCGCCTCGCCGTGGCTCTCGCCGAAAACGGTGAGCTTTATTTTTTCGCCGAAAAATGACATAACATACCTCCGAGTTTTTCGTACTCCCCAAAATAGCCGGGGAAGCTCTTGTTTATGCTTTCCATATCGCTTATTACTGCCTCGCCGCGGCACCTCAGCGCCGCAATTGAGGCAGACATAACTATTCTGTGGTCGTTTGAGCCGTTTACTTTACCGCCCGTAAATCCGCCCGTACCGTAAATCACGAGTCCGTCGGGCTTTTCCTCAACCTTTCCGCCGATTGAGTTGAGCATATCCGCGGTGGTTTTAAGGCGGTCGCTTTCCTTAATGCGAAGTCTTTCTGCTCCGAAAATATTGGTAACGCCCTCGGCACAGCCTGCAATCACGGAAAGTATCGGTACTAAATCGGGAATATTTTCCGCGTCGATATCTATTCCCCTGAGCGCGGATTTTTTAACGCGCACGCTGTCGGGCTTAACCTCGACCTCTGCACCGAAGCGCTTTAAGAGGTTTACGATTTCCTTATCACCCTGAGCGGAGTTCAGGCTTACGCTATTAACCTCAACGTCCCCGGAAACGGCTCCCGCCGCCATAAAGAACGCCGCCTGAGACCAGTCGCCCTCGGTGCGGTAATCGCGGGCTTTATAGGACTGATTCCCCTTAATGAACCAGCCGTAATCGGTGCGCTTTACTTCAACGCCGAAGCGCTTCATACAGTTTATCGTCATATCAATATACCCCGCGCTTTCGAGCTTAGTCGTTAAGACAATCCTGCTGTCGCCGTTTAATATCGGAAGCGCGAAAAGCAGCCCCGTGATAAACTGAGAGCTGATATTGCCCGGCACCTTAAATTCGCCCGGCATAAGCTGACCGCTGATTTTAAGCGGCAGAGTTCCCGAGGTTTCGCAGCTCACTCCTGCTTCGGGAAGAAGCTGAGAAAAAAGCCCTATCGGGCGTGAGTTAAGGCTTCCGCTGCCGGTAAATTCGGCTTCAACGCCGCCGGCGGCGGCAATCGGTACGAAAAACCTCAGTGTAGAGCCGCTTTCTATGCAATTAAGCGCGGCGGTTTTTTTTCGCAGAAATCCGCTTCCGTCAACCTCGAGCACATTATCCCTCAGAGTGGTTTCGGCTCCGAGCGACTGTGCGCAGGAAATCGTAGCCTTTATATCGTTAGAAAGCTCAACGGGCGCAATTTTACACACACCGCCCGATAAGGCGGCGCAGATTACCGCCCTGTGAACGTCGCTTTTAGACGGCGGAGCGGTAACTTTTCCGTTGAGCTTAGCAGGTTTTACACAAATATCAGACATTTTTACCTCAGATGTTTATAAATCCTTCGAGCTCCCCGAGGGGAGTTTTCTTAATATAGCTGTCTCCGATTTTTTTTAGCAGTACGAGATTAACGCTTCCGCCGCCTGCCTTTTTATCGCCGGCGCAGTGACGAGCAATCTCCTTAATATCGGCCTTATCACTAACCGGAAGCTTGTATTTTTTACATAAAGCGGCTATTCTATCAGCCGTGCCGCTTTCGGTAAGCGAAGCTTTTTCGGAAGCCTTAGTCACCATAACCATCCCTACGGCAACAGCCTCTCCGTGGGAAAGCCCCTCAAAATTATATATCTTCTCAAGGCTGTGACCGAGAGTGTGGCCGAAATTTAAAAGCATTCTCTCGCCTGATTCCTTTTCGTCGCGTTCGACTACGTCGCGCTTAATGCTAACGCAGCGCTCGATTATTCCGTCGATAATATCCATAGCGTTTTCGCGCTCGAGGGTAGAAAACAGCGCGCTGTCCTTGATACAGCCGTACTTAATAACCTCCGCCATACCGTCGTTTATAAAATGCTCGGGCAGCGTATTTAAGGTATCGGGGTCGATTACTACAAGTATCGGCTGGTGGAATGCTCCGACGAGGTTTTTACCCTGACTTATATCAACGCCGGTTTTCCCGCCTACGGAGGAATCAACCTGCGCGAGCAGCGAGGTCGGCGCCTGCACGAATTCTATTCCGCGCATATATGTCGCGGCGGCAAAGCCTGCCATATCGCCGCAAACTCCGCCTCCCAGCGCAAGCACTATATCCCTGCGGGACATTCCGAAATTCGCCATATGAGAGTACATCTCGCCTATAACCGCAAGATTCTTACTCTTTTCGCCTGCCTCATATACAAAAAGGCTTGCGTCGAATCCGCTTTCCTTAAGCGAGCTCATAACCTTATCAGCGTAATATCCTTTAACATTCGTATCGGTTATTACCGTTATTTTTTTTGCGGCGGTAACGTCCTTTACGAGAGCGCCTATATTACCGATAAGCCCGCGCTCGATTAAGATATCGTAGGGCTTAGCCGTATTTACTCTTACTTTTTTCATTCTCCGAGCTCCTCCTTGGTTTTATGAGCCTTGTTAAGAAGCTCCTTTATCCTGTCTGTATCGCTCGCCTTAACGGCGTCGGTTATCGCGTGGATGTTATCAATTAGCGTATCGAGCTCAGCGATAAGCGGCTCGCGGTTTTCCATAAACAGCTCGCTCCACAGCTCCGCGTTAATATTCGCCACGCGCGAAACATCCCTGTAGGAGCCCGCGGAAAATCCGACGTGATTTTTACAGCACGGGCTGAGCACATACGCGCACGCAAGAACGTGCGGAAGCTGAGAGGTAAAGGCTATCATACGGTCGTGCTCCTCGGGAGTTGTGATTTTCACCATTCCGAATTTTATATCCACGGCAAGGCTCGAGAGGGTTTTTACCGCCTCGCCGTCCGCGCCGCAGGGCACGATAATATAGCTCGCGCCGTTATATAAATCGCCGTCCGAGGAAACGTAACCGTTAGTTTCCTTACCCGCCATCGGGTGGCTTCCGACAAACTTAAATCCGAATTTTTCGCTAAGCGCCTTAAGCTTCGGACAGATATCCGCCTTAATACCTGCCGAGTCGGTAACTATAGCGCCCTTTTTAATATATTCTCCGTTCCTTTCGACATATTCAACCGCCGCGCCCGGGTAGAGCGCGAGTATAATTATATCCGCCGAGGAGAGGCTTTTTTCGTCGCCTATCTCGTCTATAGCGCCGTCCGCAAGCGCCTTTTTGAGCGTTGCTTGCGTTCTGTTTATACCTATAACATAATGGTCGGTATGCTTTTTTATTGCCTTGCAAAAGCTGCCGCCTATTATTCCCATTCCTACGACTGCTATCCTCATATATCAATACAGTCCTTCCGTTTTAATACGTTTTTATTTTAGCACTTTAAAGCGGTAATGTCAATTTGCCTAAAGCACACCCAGGATTATTTCGGCAACCCTGTTTGAGGTAAAATTTCCGTCAATATGAATTGAAGCAGCGCCCTCATAAATCGGAGCGCGTTTTTTAAGCAGCTCTTTTATTACCTCGTTGCGGTTTTCGACCTGAAGCAGCGGCCGTCTTGTGTCGCGTTTTAAGCGCTCGCAGAGCATTTCATAGCTGACGTTAATATAGATAATTCTCCCCGTTTCTTTAAGGATATCTATGTTTTTCTGAAAGGTCAGGGTTCCTCCGCCCGCGGCGATAATATATCCGCTTTTTTCCGAGAGCTCGCGGCACGCCTCGGTCTCCAGCTCACGGAACTTATTCTCGCCGTATTTCTCAAATATTTCCTTAACGGTGAGCCCTGCTTTTTCTTCAATATACCTGTCCAAATCGACGAAGGGCATCTCCGTCATTTTAGAAAGCCTGCGGCCGATTGTACTTTTTCCGCAACCCATAAATCCGCAGAGTATCAGATTTTTCATCGGTTTTTCAACTCCTCAGCCGCATCAATACACAGCTTTTCAATATCCTTTACGTCGTATGTACTGCCGTCCCAGTGAAAATGAGATACCACCGCCTGCCACACGAGCATTGTCATTCCGCCCTCAGCCTTAGCGCCGTTTTTACGGGCGGTTTTTATAAGCAGAGTATCAAGCGGATTATAGATAGCGTCGAATACGCCCGCGCAGTTTTTTAGGATTTTTTCATCAACCGGCATTACCTCAGTGTTCGGGGACATTCCGACCGGAGTCGCGTTAACCAGGGTATCGATATCGCCGCAAAGTTCGGGCATAAAGCAATACTTTATATCGGGATTTTTCAAATTATTCTTTATCTCGTTTACGAGGGTTTCGGCTTTTTTTGCGCTTTTTTCACGCACAGCGAGCTCCACTCGTCCGCCCTTTAAGAGCGCCTCATACGCCATAGTTCTGGCAACTCCTCCGCAGCCGAGTATCACGACGCGGCCGTCAAGCTCAATCCCCGCGTATTCAAGCGCCTTTAAAAAGCCGTCCGGGTCGGTAGTAAAGCCGGAAGCGACTCCGCCGCGGTTTAAAACGGTATTTACGCTGCCGTACATCCGCGCCTTTTCATCAATTTTATCAAGAAAAGGAATTATCGCCTGTTTATGGGGAATTGTTATATTGTAGCCGCTGAGGCTTTTAAGAATTTTATCATAGTCCCTGTTAAGGTTTTCGGGAGCAATATCAATAGCTTCATACACGGCGTCAACGCCCGACAGCTCAAAAAGCCTTTTATGGATAAAGGGTGATAAGGTATGGCCGATAGGATGACCTATCACGGCGTATTTTTTCGGCATAAAAGCACCTCCGAAAACAGATTAATTAAAAAATGGTAAAATTTTTGAAATATATATTGACAAAAACGACAATTACTAATAATATAGTTTAGTAACAACAGGTTGTTAACTTAAACCATTGTAACAAAAAAACACCGCGATGTCTATATCGGTGTTGTAAAAAAATTAGGAGGACTTAAAATGGTATTAGAAAAAGTAAAAGCTATCTTAGCTGAGCAGTTTGATGTTGAGGAAGATAAGATTACAGAGGCAACCGACCTTCAGGACGATTTAGGCGCTGATTCTCTCGACGTTGTTGACCTTCTTATGTCTATCGAGGATGAGTTTGAGATTGAAGTTCCCGATGATGAGATTGAGAACATCAAGACAGTAGGCGCTCTCGTAAACTACATCGAAGCAAATTCATAATAAAAACCGGATTAGCCTGCTCTTTGAGCAGGCTGTTTTTTCGTTAGGGCGTTTTATTAATATCGCCGCCGCGCCGCGCCGAGAGGCGCGCACTTTTTATCTTGACGTATAAAGACAAAAAATGTATAATAGGAATGTTGTAAAATAGATGTTATACGGAGGAAAGTATGGCTAATAATAAAAAAATGGTCGAGGCTATTACGAGCCGCGACGAGGATTTTGCAAAATGGTATACGGATATTGTTAAGAAAGCCGAGCTTATCGACTATTCAAGCGTAAAGGGCTGTATGGTTTTCCGCCCTTACGGCTACGCTATATGGGAAAATATCCAGCACGATATGGACAGGCGCTTTAAGGAAACAGGCGTTGAAAACGTATATATGCCGATGTTTATACCCGAAAGCCTTCTTCAGAAGGAAAAGGATCACGTTGAGGGCTTCGCTCCCGAGTGCGCATGGGTAACAATCGGCGGTCAGGAAAAGCTGACGGAGCGTCTCTGCGTTCGTCCTACATCCGAGACCTTATTCTGCGAGCATTATAAAAAGGTAATAGAAACCTACCGCGATCTGCCGAAGCTCTACAACCAGTGGTGCTCGGTAGTAAGATGGGAAAAAACTACAAGACCTTTCCTTCGCAACTCCGAGTTCTTATGGCAGGAAGGCCACACAATGCACGAAACAGCCGAGGAAGCTAAGGAGGAAACCCTCCGTATGCTTAAGGTATACGAGGACTTCTACCGCGAAACTCTCGCTATTCCCGCAGTAGTCGGTCAGAAAACCGAGAAAGAAAAGTTCGCGGGAGCCGAGGCTACCTATACAATCGAGCCGATGATGCACAACGGCGTAGCGCTTCAGGGCGGCACCTCGCACTACTTCGGCGACGGCTTCGCTAAGGGCTTTGATATTAAATTCCAGGGCCGCGACAATAAGCTTCATTATCCCCACCAGACCTCGTGGGGCGTATCCACCAGAATGATAGGCGCGATAATTATGGTTCACGGCGACGACGACGGGCTGATTTTACCGCCTAAGGTAAGCCCGATTCAGGTTGCGCTTATCCCGATTGCTCAGCATAAGGAAGGCGTACTCGAAAAAGCAGGCGAGTTAAAGGAAAGATTAGCTAAAAAATTCCGCGTTAAGCTCGACGACAGCGACCACGCTCCCGGCTGGAAGTTTGCCGAATACGAGATGAAGGGCGTTCCGGTACGAGTTGAAATCGGCCCGAAGGATATTGAAAAGAACCAGTGCGTAATCGTACGCCGTGATACACGAGAGAAAATTTTCACTCCGCTTGAGAGCTTAGAGGAAAAAATCGAGGAAACCTTGCAGGCGGTTCACGACGCTATGTATGAGAGAGCGCTTAAAAATATGCAGGAAAAGACCAACGTTGCTACAACCTACGAGCAGTTCTTAACGCTCGGCAAGGAGCAGGGCGGCTTTATTAAGGCTATGTGGTGCGGCGACAGCGAATGTGAGGATAAGCTCAAGGACGTTACAGGCGGAGTTAAGAGCCGCTGTATTCCCTTTGAGGAGGAGCATTTAGCCGATACCTGCGTATGCTGCGGAAAGCCCGCAAAGCATATGGTTTACTGGGGTAAACAGTATTAATGGTACTATGTCGGTTGCAGAATCTGCCTGAACTATAAAGACCTGACAGGGATACTAAGGTCAGGTAGATATCACATTTAATATAGGGACTGCACGGACAAAACAGTTTACGGCAGAACCTACCTGCACAATCCAAAACCTGACAGAAACACTAAGGTCAGGGGGATATCACATTTAATATAGGGACTGCACGGTCTGACGAGGAGAATCAAAATATGCCAATTAAGGTACCGAGCAACCTTCCCGCGATAAAGATACTCGAAGAAGAAAACATCTTCGTAATGTCCGAGGAAAGGGCGCTCAGCCAGGATATTCGTCCGCTTAAGATTATTATTCTAAATCTTATGCCGACTAAAATTGAAACCGAAACCCAGCTTATGAGGCTGCTCGGAAACACGCCGCTTCAGGTTGATATCGAGCTGCTTCAGACAGCTACCCATAAATCGAAAAACACCTCGCGCCGCCACCTTACGACCTTTTACAAAACCTTTGAGGAAGTAAAAGACCAGCGTTTTGACGGTATGATAGTTACCGGCGCTCCCGTGGAGCTTATGGACTTTGAGGACGTTGATTATTGGGAGGAGCTGTGCGCTATACTCAACTGGGCTAAACGCCACGTTTACTCGACGTTTTTCATCTGCTGGGGAGCTCAGGCAGGGCTTTACCACCGCTACGGAGTACGGAAGTATGAATTTAAAAAAAAGCTCTCGGGCATTTTCAACCATACTATTTTAAACCCTCTCCACCCGCTTTTAAGAGGATTTGACGACAGCTTTAAGATACCCCATTCACGCTACACAGGCGTTATTGAGGAAGATATCGAAAAGCAGGACGAGCTCGAAATCCTCGCCAAGTGCGATGAAGCGGGAGTTGCGATAGTTTGCAGTAAAAACGGACGCGAGTTCTACATACTCGGTCACGCGGAATACGACCGCGACACCCTCGCGAGGGAGTATTTCAGGGATATAAACAAGGGGCTCGAAATTGAGGTTCCCGTTAATTACTTCCCGGATAACAACCCCTGCGCCTCTCCGCCGATGAACTGGAAGAGCTACGCCTCGCTTTTATACTCAAACTGGCTTAATTATTACGTTTATCAGCAAACCCCGTACGACCTCGAGGACTTAAAGAAATTATGCGAATAAAACTTAAGGCAGGCTCTCAGCGCCTGCCTTTTTCATCTTCGACTATATGCCTATTCTACCCCGACAGCTTTTCGCGCATAAAGGAAAGAATCTTTTTCTCCCTGCGGCTTACCTGAACCTGCGACATATTCAGCACCTTTGCGGTTTCGCTCTGAGTTCGGTACTTAAAATATCTCAGCTCGATAATCTTCTTATCTCTGTTATCGAGAAGGGCAATAACCTCCTCGAGCGCGAGCCTGTCCGTCAGCTTATCGGTCGTATCCTCATAAGGCAGGTCGAGCTCGCTGTTTTCCTCATCGCCCGAAGAAAAGGTCAGCGAAATCGGATATTTTGCCGCGTTTATAGCGTCGGCGATTTTATCCTCGCTCTCGCCGAGGAGCTGTGACAGCTCGCTTACCGCGGGACTTCGTAAGTGCTCATCGGAAAAGCTTTTGCTTACGCGGTTTATCTTAAGCGAAAGCTCCTTAAGGCTTCGGCTCACCTTAACGGTACCGCCGTCGCGGAAAAGCCGTCTGATTTCGCCGAGGATAACGGGCACGGCGTAGGTTGAAAGCTTCAGCCCCAAAGCGGGGTTAAAATTATTAACCGCCTTAACAAGCCCCATACAGCCCGCCGAGTACAGCTCCTCATACTCAATCCCGCGATTTCTGAAACGCTTACAGCAGGAATGAACGAGCGCGAGATTCTCCTCAACAAGCCTGTCCCTGTCGCTCATCCGACGGAAATTATGCGCTTTTTAAGAGTTACCGCGGTTCCCTTACCGAGCTCGGAACGCACGCTCACGCTGTCCATAAAGCTCTGCATAACTGCAAAGCCCAATCCGGCGCGCTCCTCATCCTCGGCAGTAGTGAACAGCGGCTTCATAGCCTCTTTTACGTCGGCAATTCCGACGCCTTTATCGCGGATTTTAATAATCAGTTCTTTTTCATCAGTGATTTTAGCGTCTATGTAGACGGTTCCGGGAGCTCTGCGGTAGCCGTGAACGATACAGTTCGTCACCGCCTCGCTGACGGCGGTTTTAATATCCGCAAGCTCGGAAATCGTCGGGTCGAGCTCCATCACGAAGGCTGATACCGCGCTTCTTGAAAAGCTCTCGTTAACGCTTTTACCCGGAAATCTTAAATGCATTTCGTTAATAATATTCATCACAGCACCCCCAAGGTAGTTACGCCGGAAAGCTCAATTATCCTCGACAGACTGTCGGGGACATTTTTTATTTTAAGCTCTCCCCCGACGAGTCCGACGGCTCGGTAACGCCCCATTATGAGCCCGATTCCGGAGCTGTCCATAAAGCTTACCTTTGAGAAATCGAGCTCAAGCTTTTTCGGGCGCAGGGAGTTAATCCGGCTGTCAACCGCGGCTCGTATATCGGCGGCTCGGTTGTGGTCGAGCTCGCCGCTGAGATATACCGTCAGTACATCGTTTTTATAATCGGTCTGTATCATTTTACGTCTCCTCGTCAATTTGAATTAAATGTGTTTTTGGCACTTTAAAGAAGCACAAGAAAGCGTGTATATCCATCGCTCGTGCGCACGCAGGGCGCAACTGAGCGGGAAATATAAAATGTTTTTTACTTTATAAGGAACGCAGTTTCTTATAAAGTAAAAAAGGCACACACCAATAATAATTGATGTGTGCCGAGAAATCTGTCGTTATCGGACATATTATTATTTTTTTATAAGCGGTCTGACTTCACCCGCAAGATACAGCGAACCGGCTATTACGAGCAGGCTGTCGTTTTCAAGGGCTTCCTTCTGAGCAGATTCAAGCGCCGTTTTAACGTCGTTAAACACCCTGACCTCTTTAAAGCAGGGAATACAAATCTCAGCGAGCTTCTCAGCGCTAAGCGAACGCGGATTCTGAACCGGAACAGTATATACAACGTCGAAATCGCCTTCTAAGGTTTCAATCGAGGAAGCGACGTCCTTATCGGCTAACATTCCGATAACCAGCACCGCGGATTCCTTGGTGTTGTATTTTTCAACAGCGTCCTTAAGCGCCTCGATACCGTCGGGATTATGCGCGCCGTCAATAATCGTAATCGGGCTGTCGCTTAACAGCTCCATTCTTCCGGGATTCACGGCGTTTTTAAAGCCTTCCTTAACCGCGCAGTCGGATATATTGAAAAAACCCTTCAGTATGCCGACGGCGGCGAGCGCGGCTTTAGCGTTTTCTATCTGATGCTTTCCGATAAACGGAAGCTCAAGCTCCATTCCGTTGTACTCAAGCAAAGTATGCTCTAAGGTTTCCTCCTTAACGTACATATGAAGCTTCTTGCTTTTTATAAACCTGACGCCCTTTTCGGCGCAGTCAGCCTCAATAACCTTCATAGCCGCCGCCTTCTGAGCGGAAATAACCGCGGGCGAGCCCGTTTTTATTATACCGCATTTCTGACGGGTGATTTCTTCAATCGTATCGCCGAGAACGGCGGTATGGTCGAGACCGATTCTCGTAATTACCGAGCAAAGCGGAGGTTTAATAACGTTCGTACAGTCGAGCAGTCCGCCCATACCTGTTTCGAGCACAACCACGTCACATTTCTCGTTTTTATGTATCATAAATTCGAGCGCCATAACGTACTCAAATTCAGTAATTATACAGTCCTCGGCTCTCAGCTTCTCCACAATCGGGAAGGTTTTTTCGACTGCCTCGTCAAGAACCTGCTCGCTTATCATTTTTCCGTTAATCTGAATACGCTCGCGGAAATCTACAATATACGGCGAAATAAACAGCCCGGTTTTATAACCTGCCTGCGTGAGCACGGAGCTTATAAGCGCGCAGGTTGAGCCCTTTCCGTTAGTGCCGGCAACATGGACAAATTTCAAATCGTCCTGCGGATTGCCGAGCAAATCAAGCAGTCTTTTTATTCTGTCGAGTCCGGGACGTGAGCCGAACATATCAAGTGAGTGAATTTTTTCTATTGAAGTCATACCGGTTCCTTATATAAGTTCCTTATAAATTTCGTTCTTTTTAAAGCCCGTGACGGCGGCGGCTTCCTTAGCCGCGTCGCTTGTTTTAGAGCCGTTTCCAATCAGCTTTCGGGCAATTTCAAGCGCGTCGCTGAAGGTATAGGACGGAGAATCCTCGTCCTTTCTGCCCTCGAGCACGAGCACTATCTCCCCTTTTATTCCGCTGTCGGCGAGGTTTTCGGCGGCGTCCTTAGTGGTGGTTCTTATAACCTCCTCGTGGATTTTCGTAATCTCACGGACGATTGAGAGCTTTCGCTCGCCGAACGCCGAGTATAAATCCTTAAGAGTAGCAGGCAGCTTATGAGGCGCCTCGTAAAAAATCATCGTCCTGCGCTCGTTTTTTAAAGCTTCTAAATGCTCCTTGCGGCTTTTCTTATTAACGCTTAAAAAACCCTCAAAGCAAAAACGGCCGGTTTCAAGTCCGCTTACCGCGAGCGCCGATACAACCGCGCTCGGTCCGGGCAGAACAACGGTGCGTATGCCTCTTTCGGCGCAGAGCTTTATCAAATCCTCGCCGGGGTCGGAAATACAGGGCATTCCCGCGTCGGTAACAATCGCGCAATCCTCGCCGCGGGAAATTCTTTCGCAAATCATCTCGCCGCGCTCGCGCTTATTATGCTCGTAATAGCTCACCATCGGCTTTTTAATTCCGAAGTGATTTAAAAGCTTAAGGGTAACGCGCGTATCCTCGGCGGCGATAAAGTCCACTCCGGACAATACCTCGACCGCTCTCGGGGACATATCGGAGAGGTTCCCGATAGGCGTACCCACCACATATAATGTATTACTCAACGTAGCCCTCCTTATAGCTTCCGTAGACAGCCTTCATCTCGTCCGACCACGAACCGTTTTCCTCGATAAAAAGCGCCGGCTCAACAATCAGGCTTCCGCTTTTTGAGGAACGCCTTCCCTCAACGAGAAAGAGCTTCGGCTTTTTATCGCGCCGCTGCTGAACGAATCTCAGCCGCTTAGGCTCCAGGGAGTTTTTCCTCATAGACTCAAGCACATCAACAAGCCTCTCCGGCCGCTGGCAAAGGCAGAACCGCCCGCCGAACTGCAGAAGATTTTTAGCGGCGAGGGTGATATCGTCAATCGTACAGCTCTCCTCGTGACGCGCGAGGAGCTTTTCATCGTCGGGGTTTTTAACGCCGCCGCCCGCGATTTTATAGGGAGGATTACAGCAGACGAGGTCAAAATACCCGTAGGGCAAAACGCCCTTAAGCTCCCTTAAATCGGCGTTTACGATTTTAATATTATCAAGCTTATTAAAAACCCGCGAACGCTCGGCGATATCGCACGCCTCCGGCTGAATTTCAACGGCGTGTATCTCGGACTTAGTTTCGGTTCTGCTCCATAAAAACGGAATAGTTCCGCAGCCCGTACCGAGGTCAACCGCTTTTTTACTTTTATCGGCCCGTGAAAAATCCGCGAGCAAAATCGTATCGGTCGAAAAATGGTAAAAATCGCTTACGATTATTTCAATACCGTTTCCGAGCGGTTCAAGGCGTTCGCCGTCTTTAAGCATAGCTCCTCCGTTATCGTGTTAGGATTTCAAGGTAAAAAACGGCAAGGATAATCCTCGCCGTTTTCCGATAGTTTAATTAGAATCAGCCTTCTACAGGTGCGCCGACAGGGCAGGTATCCGCACAGGAACCGCAGTCGATGCAAGCGTCAGCGTCGATAGTGTACTTGCTGTCGCCTTCTGTGATAGCGCTTACAGGACACTCGTCAGCACAAGCTCCGCACATAATGCAATCGTCGTTAATTACGTATGCCATTACATAGTCCTCCTTGTATTATTAATATATATTTTAACACATATTTTATAAAATGCAATAGGTTAGTTAATACTAAGTAGTATAAAAACTTAAAATTTGTGTATAATAGCTAATTTATCGGCGTTAATATAGCAATAATAACCGAAGAGTATTATTCCTCTAAGTGCTTAAGCTCGTCGATTTCCTTTTTATTCATTTTTATATAACCGTCCTTAAGGATTTTTACCTCCTTGACGGTATAGGTTGCGGGAGCCGCGTCCTCAGGCGACGAATCAAGCTTAACCTTAAGCCTTCCGGAAATCAGGTTGTTCTCAACAACGAGTCCCTTTCCGTCGGGGGTTTTAACTATCGCTCCTACCTTCGGAGTACGCTTAAGCAAATCGAGGTAAGCGTCCTGCTCGTATTTAAGACAGCACATAAGCCTTCCGCAGGTTCCCGAAATTTTTACCGGCGAGAGCGAAAGCCCCTGCTCCTTAGCCATTTTGATTGAAACGGGCTGAAAATCACCCATAAAGCTGTGGCAGCAGAACGGACGGCCGCAAACGCCTAAGCCTCCGAGCATTTTAGCCTCGTCGCGCACGCCAATCTGGCGAAGCTCGATACGGGTGCGGAATACGGACGCTAAATCCTTAACGAGCGCGCGGAAATCAACTCTTCCGTCCGCAGTAAAGTAAAACAGAATTTTATTATTATCAAAGGTGTATTCAACGTCAACTAGATTCATATCGAGATTATGCTCGGCAATCTTTTTCTCGCAAACCGAAAACGCCTCTTTTTCACGCTTTTTATTTTCTTCAATATGAGATAAGTCGTTATCGTTAGCCTTACGGATTAACGGCTTTAAGGGATGAATAATCTCCTCGTCGGGAACATCCTTATTAGCGAGCGCGACAACTCCGCACTCAATACCGCGGGCGGTTTCAACGATAACCTTATCCCCTGTTTTAAGCTTTGTATTTTTCGGGTCAAAATAATAAATCTTTCCGACCTCTTTAAATCTTACTCCTATTACCTCTGCCATAGCGCCCTCCTGTATTCCGCGCATAATCGGGTTGCAACAAGATTAAGTCCGACGTTCTGCGAAATCTTAACCTGCGCATCCCGCGTTATATCTATAAGTTCAAGATAATTCTTTTTAGTCAGCCTTCTGCATAAAAGCTCCGCCGTATCGCGGTCAAGCTCCGGCTCCGTATTCAGGTAAACAGCAAGGCCGTCCCTGAGTAAAAGTATCACTAAATCGAGCGTTGAAGCTGCCTTATCTCTACCGTTGAGCTCATAAGCCGCCTTAAGCAAGTCCATCTCCGAGTTTGAGACAATCCCCGCCGCGATTCTTTTAGCAAGTTCAAAATGCTCCTCGTTTACGCTGAGCCTGCTTTCAAGCGTAACTACCGACGACCTCGAGCGGATAGTGTCAAGCAGGCTTTTAGCCGTTTCGCAGGTCAGAATAAAGATTACGTTCGCAGGCGGCTCCTCAAGCGTTTTAAGGAAAATATTCTGCGAGATAACGGGAAGCCTGCGCTCGCAATCGAGAAATACATACGCCTTTGTATCGGCGATATAAGGCTTGCGGTAGGAATCCTCAATAATTTCTTCCATTACCTTCTTGCTGTAACTCTCGGTCTTACCCTCGCCCTTTGCGTAACGAATATCGCTGTGCGCGCCGGTTTCGGCAAGGTGACAGCCCTTACAGCTTCCGCAGGGCTTATCGTCTTCGGACTCACACACCGCCCACATTGAAAACCACTTAGCAAGCGCGGCGCGGTCGCTCTCGCTTCCGCCCTCGATAATTACGGCGTGAGGCATACGGCTCCTGTACTCGGGAGCCTCTAAGATACTTTTTAATTTTTCGTTTCCGTCAATTGCGGGAAAAATCATAACACAGCCTCGGTCTTTTCGTTAACTTAAATATTATAGCACATTTTTTAAAGCTTATCAATATTAATGTGATTTACGAGCACATTACCCTTATCGTCAATCTCAACGGTCGCGCAGGAAGCGTAATAACCCGTACAGCTTCCGGGGTTAATAAGGCGT
The DNA here is from genome assembly GCA_905234015.1 of uncultured Ruminococcus sp. Classification (GTDB taxonomy): domain Bacteria; phylum Bacillota; class Clostridia; order Oscillospirales; family Acutalibacteraceae; genus Ruminococcoides. Next base: position 39,977 of record CAJOFK010000022.1, on the reverse strand, counting down.
ACCTTGCCCTCGGTTTCATCGGTCGGGTTATGAGTATGGCCGAAAAATACGAGATCGCAGTTTTCCTCAAGCGCCTTATAATAAAGCGATTCGAGCCCGTATTTCGCGCCGAAAAGATGGCCGTGAGTAACGAGAATACGTTTATTGCAGACTTCAAAAATCTCAACGTCGTTCAAGCTGCTTCCCCAGTCGCAGTTTCCGCGGACGCAAACTACCTTTTTACCGGGATTTTCTTTAATAAGCAAATCTGCTTCGCCGCGCGTAGCGTCGCCGCAGTGAACAATCACGTCGGCATTTTTTCCGAATTTTTTAACCGCCGACGTCATCCGGGCGGCGTTTCCGTGAGAATCCGATAATAAAAGGATTTTCATAGATATCATTTCCTCTTAAATTTAGTTCATAAATAAATTACCGCGGCATAATATATACTGAGGTGAAATTATGAACAACAATGAATTAAACAGCCTGATTAAGGGCTTTATAGATAAAAACGGATTTACTTCCTCGCCGTCCGATACCGAAAACCGAAAGAAGGTCGAGAAAATGCTCGGCAGTCTTAACGATAAACAGGCTCAGAAGCTGAAATCGGTATTAAGCGACCCCGAAAAGTCAAAAGAAATACTGAACTCTCCCGCCGCTCAGGCGCTTATCAGAAAGCTGAACAAGTAATGGACGGTATTCAGGAAAAAATAGCCGAGATAATGGCCGACCCCGAGGCGTTAAGCCAGGTTCAGTCGCTCGGTAAAATGCTCGGCTTAGGCAATGAGCAGAAGCCCCCCGAACCCGAGCCGATAGATGAAAGCTCCGCGCTTTCGGGCGAAGCGCTCGCAAGTATAGCGAAAATAGTTCCGCTTCTCTCTCAGGTTAACCGTGAGGACGACACAACCCGGCTTTTAGCGGCGCTGAGGCCGTTTTTAAGCGAGGAAAAATGCCGCAAGCTCGATTCGGCTAAAAAAATGCTCGGAATTATGAAGGTTCTTCCCCTGTTAAAAAACGAGGGTATAATTAACTTATTATAAGCGGAAAGGCGAGGCGGTATTATGGCGGAAATAGACCCGATTACACAGGAGGCGTTAAGACGCGCGGCTCAGATGAGAAGCCGCCCGAAGGCTCAGCGCCGCAGTGAACCGCCGGCGCCTGAAAATCCCGTTCGCGGGGATAACGAAGGAGCAAAAAAAGCTCCGCCCTCAATTAACCGCAGCGACCCGATAAAAGCGTTCTTCCGCGATAAGGAGGAGAGTATTATCTTACTGCTCGTTATGCTCCTTATGGACGAAAACGCCGACCCCTCGCTGCTTTTGGCGCTTATGTATTTGTTGATTTAGTATATCATAAATAATTATGTTTTTCAACAAGAATTCGTGCGCACACAGTACGCTGTAAAACGATACAAGAAAGCGTGCGCACCAGGCGGCGGTCGCAACGCTACATGCGCACGCAGGGCGCAACTGAGCGGGAAATATAAAATGTTTTTTACTTTATAAGGAACGCAGTTTCTTATAAAGTCAAAAAGCCGCCGCGTTTCCGCGGCGGCTCAGTTTTTTAACTACTTAACCGTAATCTTAATCTTATTATATACACCGTTCTGAGCGTAAGCGTAAACCTCGCACTTACCCTTCTTCTTAGCTTTGATCTTACCCTTTGAGGTAACTGTCGCAATCTTGGTATTAGTGCTCTCGAACTTAACCGCTCTGTGCTTCTTAACCTTAAGCTTCTTGTTCTCCTTTATGCAGGTAGCGGTAAGCTTAAAGGTCTTACCCTTCTTAAGGGTTTTCTTAGTCTTATTGAGCTTAACGCTCTTATGGTTACCTACCTTTCCTCCCTTAGTAGCAACGTGGATTGTTTTTGAGGAGGTGATAATCTTATTATTCTTATCATACGCGAGGATAAGATATTTATAGTAGGTACCCTTCTTAAGCTTCTTCTGAGTATAGGATGTAGCGCTTACGGTCTTAAGCTTCTTATATCCCTTACCGCACTTATTGCCGTAAATGATATAGCCCTTAGCGTTCTTAACCTTAGACCAGGTAACCTTTGCCTTATTCTTTCCGGGCTTAGTAGCCTTAGCCTTAAGCGAGCTGAAAACGCTGCCCTTCGGGTCCTTATCGTTCTTTAACGCCTTGATGAACTTATCGGCAGCCGCAACGCTTGTGCCCTTGCCGAGGCTCTTGGCAGGCTGAACCGAAGTAGCCGGAGCAGTAGACGGCGGTGCGGTTACGGGCTCGGTTGTTACGGGAGCGGTAGTATCAGCGGCGGTTGTAGCCTGAGTAGATACTTCCTCGCTCGAATCGGAGGTAGTGCCTTCGGGAGCTGAGGTTCCCTCGGGAGCGGTCGTCGAAATCTCGGGAGAGAGAACGATATCCGCGGTAATCTGAGCTGCTTCGGACTTAGCCGCTCCGTCGGAGATAATATCGGTATCAAACGCTCCGAGGTCGATTAAGTCGAGGTAAACGTCGGTATCACCCTCGGCGCCGTCTCTTACGGTAAAGGAGAGAGTGATGATATCTCCGCCCTTGGTGAAATCGTAAATACCTGAATTTGTATCAGCGTCAACTCCGGTAAAGTTGAACATCATCGTACCGGAAGCGGCGTTGAGGTTATAAACTACGTTTGAGCTTATGGTAGTGAACATCGAGTTCTCGGTATTATACTTAGGCTCGAGCGCGAGCTTTGAGGGGTCAAAGGTAACTACGCCGCAGCCGTAAGCAAGCTTCTCGGGAACTGTCATTTTATAAGTAACCTTAACGTTCGGCTTATCGCAGGTTATTTTCTGAATCTCGCTTGATACGTTTGAGTACGCGTTAATAACGAGCGAGGGGTTCGAAGCCGCCTTAACGTCCTCGGTTGTAGGCTCAACAGGCTCGGTTTTACCGATAGTCTGAGCTACGGAAACGCCTTCCTTATCCTTAACTGCGCCGTTATCAACGTAGACCTTATCCTTAGAGGCGAGGTCAGACGCTTTAAGATAAACCTGGGCGGTTCCGACGGATTTTTCATCCTTACGGGTGAATACGAGTCTCACAAGAACTCCGCCGCCCGTAAAGTCGTACGCTCCGTTTACGCCGGAGAAATTGAATTTAATCGTACCCGGTCCTGCGCCGAGGTTATACTGCGCGTCCTTAGCTACGGGGAACATTGAAGCCGGAGTATTATAATCAGCAACGAGCGTAAGCTTAGAGGTATCGTAAGTTACCGAGAAATCGCCGTCGTCAATCTTTTCGGAAGTTTTAAGGAAATAGGAAACAATGAAATTATCGCCCTCAACCTTAACCTTAGAGCCGGTAAGATTGATATTGGACTTCGCGGAAATATAGAGGTTCTCGTTCTCATCGGGAGCGGGAGGATCGGTCGGAATAACTTCCTCGGTAGCAGGAGCGGTAGTCTCGGGCTCCGTAGGAGCTGTAGTTTCTGCTTCTTCGGTTTCGGGCTCGCTGGTTTCGTCCACATCGTCGCCCCATTCTCCGATAAATCTAGCGCCGTCCTCGGTATCGAAGGAATCGTTAATCGTATATCTTCTTCCGTCCTCTACGGTAATATCATCGGTCTGGTTAATTTTATCTTCCCAGTTTCCGGTATAAGCGTAGAAGTTCGCGAAAACTACCATAGAACAGAGCTGCTCAAACTTAAAGATACCGTTTTCCTCGGTACCCTCAACCCAGTGAGCGCCGCTTTTATGCTCTTCATTCCATGTCCACGCGCACCATACGGTACCTTCCTCCGCGGCTGTTCCGGGGTCGAGCGAAGCGGTATTCTCGCCTATATCGGGCTCTCCGCCTTCCCAGTGACCGGTAAGCTTAGCTCCCCAGCCGTCGCCCCAGCTGTCGATAACAAAAGTTCCGTCGACCTCAACCGAGGTATCCTCGGTCTGATTCCATACGATATCGGTATCGGTTTCGGTATTCCATGACGGAAGGATATCGTGCTTAGCGGGATTCATACGTGCAAAAAGTACATTTGCTGCAAATTCGTCAGCGTTATATGTGATATCGGCAGCGCTTGTTCCGCCGATAGCCTGTACCCAGCGTCCGTCGCTTTCGTCGTTCCAGGTCCATGCGTACCATTCCGCCGAGCCTCCTTCTTCACAGAAAGAAGCGTTAAGGGTAATAGTACCGTCGCCGGAGGCTGATTTATTCGTATCCGCGGCGAAAGCGCCCGTTACGGAAAATACCGAAATGAGCATTAAAGCCGCTAAAAAGATACTTATTGATTTTTTAATAGACTTTCTCATAAGACAATCCTCCTTATGTCAAATGATATCTGTTCACTATATATTTTACCACAGAGAAATCGTCTTTTTCTATTGACAAAATACTCAAAATAAATGCCCCTTTGTTGTACGATATACATAATTAAAATTCGCCCGGCACTCAGGGGGCGGAAAAATTTTCCTACCCTCCCGAAAAAACTTCATACCCTCCTGAAAAAACTTCATACCCTATGGAAAAATCTTCTACATATAATAATATATATAATAATATATATAATAATAATTATAAATATATGAAAGAGAAAAAAGTCAAAGTAAAAGCCCCGCGTCAGGCGGGGCTTGGTTATTATTAAGATTTATGAATCAAGGCCTGCGAGAATACGCTGGATTTTCGTCGCGTCCTTAATGCTTACGCTCTTATCTCCGTTTACGTCCGCGAGCAGAAGCTGCTCCGAATCGAGTGTGCTCAGTAAAGCGAGATACTTCTGAATTAAAGTAGCGTCCTTAATGCTTAACACTTTATCTCGGTTAACGTCGCCGGTCTGATATTTAGAGGGAGCGGTTGTCGGCTGAGTCGTATCGGGCTGAGCGGTAACCGGAGCGGTAGTGGTCGGAGCTTCGGTAGGAGCCTGAGTAGTCGGCTCAACGTTTCCGCTGTTTTCAAAGCTTTCCTTATCGACCGCAACTACCATTGAGTAACCGGGGATAGTGAAGTTACCGTCGGAAACAGTCGCGAGTTTCTTTGTGCCGGCGGAGGACTCGTTAGCGATTACTACCCACGCGCTACCCTCGGAGCTGTCGATTTTATAGGTTTTCTGAGAGCTTGAGTCGTTAGCGATAACCGCGAGCTTCTTCCATTCGCCGCTCTTATTGTTATGCCATACTGCAGCGTAGGTGTCGGAGGAGCCGGAGTTGCCTGCGTAGCACTTATAACCCGAAAGCGAGTTCTTTGTATCGTCGCGAAGCGGAGAGAACTTAGCTCTTATCTCTCTCATACCCTTATAGTAGCTTACGATATCGGCGTTTGTCTGAGCGTTGTTCCAGTCAATCATATTAAGGGTAACGGAGCTCTTATAGCTGTTTTCGTCGTTATCCTTCGAACGTCCCATTTCCTCGCCGGCAAGAGTAAAGGTTATACCCTGAGCCATCTGAAGAAGTCCGCCCGCAAGCTTATTCTGCTTAACGAGAGTATCGTTTCTCTGACGGTAATTTGTGATATTCTGAGAAGCTGCAAGCCGATCCCACATAGTCTGGTTATCGTGGCAGGAGGCGTAGGTAACGCACTGGGACGGCTGGCGCGAGGTCCATTTATACTCCGCAGGCTTATGCTCGCCCTCGGTGTTGCCGGTAACGCCCTCGTTTATATCGGGAGCAAAGGATTTATCGCCCTGAACCCAGCCCTTGCTTTTTACGTCGTTAAATACTCTTCCCTTTATAGCGTCGCGGAAGCCGTCGTTAAACACGCCGATTCTCTCGTTTAAGTCGGGAGAATAGAAGCGGTCGGCGGGCTTGAACTGCTGGCCTGTGCAGGTCTGGTCGGGATAGGTGCAGGAGCCGCCTGTCCAGCCCTCGCCCCAGATAGTAAGTCTCGGGTCAATCTTATCCATTTCGGCGCGGAGCAGGTTCATTGTTTCAACGTCATGAACGCCCATAAGGTCGAAGCGGAAGCCGTCGATATGATACTCATTTACCCAGTAGAGGCATGACTGAATCATAAAGTTTCTGAACATCCTGCGCTCGGAGGCGGTTTCGTTGCCGCAGCCTGAGCCGTCGGAGAACTTTCCGTTTGACTGCATTCTGTAGTAGTAGTTCGGAACGCACGCCTCAAAAGATGAATTAGTATCGGCGGTATGGTTATACACTACGTCCATAACAACAGATAAGCCCGCTTTATGGAGCGCCTGAATCATCTGCTTACATTCTTTGATTCTGACGTTTCCGTCGTAGGGGTTTGAGCAGTAAGCACCCTCGGGAACGTTATAGTTAACGGGGTCATAGCCCCAGTTGAACTGGTCGTTTGAGCCGGTTTCATCAATTGAGTTTTTGCTGAAATCGTAGAAAGGAGTAATCTGAACCGTAGTAACGCCGAGCTCCTTAAGGTAGTCTACGAGAGTAGGAGTTTTTCCCGCCTTGTTTAAGGTTGTGCCGGTTTCGGTAAAGGCGAGGTACTTGCCGCGGTTTTTTGAGGAAACGCCTGACTTTGTATCGTAGGAGAAGTCCTTTACATGAACCTCCCAGACATAGGAATCTGTGTTTTTATCAAGAAGAACGTGAGCGTCCTTATCCCAGCCGGTCGGGTCGGTCGAGTCGAGGTCGACAATCTGAGAGCGCATACCGTTCGCGCCGGTCGCAACGGAATAGATATCCTGAGTTTCCTTGCCGGAGGAGGACGAGCCCGTTACGTTTTTAGCGGAAATCGAATAGGTATAATACTGATTTTTATGGTCGCCGCTTAAGGTAGCAGACCATACGCCCTTATTGCCCTTGGTTAAGCTCTGCGTGGTGATTTTTCCGGCGCCGCTTTCGTTATCGGTACCGGTTTTATAGAGGTTGACGCTGACGCTCGTAGCGGTAGGAGCCCAAACCTTAAAGGTTGTTGCGGACTTAGTGTAGGTTGCGCCGAGGTCGGTGCCGTCGTAGCCGTACTGGTTATCGATATTCTGAGACGCCTGAGTATAGGAGTTCGAAGCCCCCGCGCTGTTCTTAGCAGTATCAGCCGCGTATACGCTTACTGCCGCCGATATAATCAGCAGCACCGCGAGCGAGGCGGACACAAGCTTTCTTAAATGGTTTTTCATAAAATCTTTCCTTTCACATTAATTTCATATATTCAACTTAATAAAGCCCAGTTTACGGAGCAGTTATTGTAGGTTACGGCGTTGTCGTTCGTATAATCTGCATAGAAAACCTTACTGCCCTTTTTAATATAGAATTTCGCGGCAACAGCGTTATTGCCGATATTATTTACCGCGAAGGTAACGTACTTATAATCCTTACCCGCGGAGAATTTACCGTAATCTCCGCTTACGGTGTTGCTTGAACCCTTACAGGAATAGAGATGAGCGTTTTCGATATTAAGACAGCTTACTATATCACGGGCGTCCTTTACGGTTGAGTAGCCCGCGGCAATAAAGCCGTAGTCGTCGGCGTCTTTAATAATGCTGTTGTTTAATACCGCGACAAAGCGGATGCTCCTTTCGCCGTCGCTTTTCTTCTGAACGCCTAAGAGCTCGAGGTTCTTAAAGGTGTTGCCGGAAAGCCCGAAATCGGCTGTATCGTCCGAGCCGCGCTTAAAAGTATCCTTAAGATTAATTTCCGTGCCGCCTGAGGTGGTATATACATTACCCGCGGAGGTTGACGGAGTTATCGCGGCGCTGTCGAAGCTCGACTTATCTACCGCTACTACCATCGAGTAAGCGGGAATTGTAAATGTTCCGTTCGTAACAGCCGCGAGGCGTTCGGTACCTGCCGAGGTTCCGTTTGCTATAACTACCCATTCCTTGCCCTCGGTGCTGTTGATTGTATAGGATTTCTGAGAGCTTGAGTCGTTCGCCAGTACCGCGAGCTTATTCCACTCGCCGCTTTTGCCGTTATGCCATACGGCGGCATAGGTGCTTGAGGCGGAGGTTCCCGAATAACAGGTATAGTTATTTGTAACGGATTTATCGGCGCTTCTCAGCGGAGAATAAGCCGCTCTTATCTCCCTCATACCCTTATAGTAATCGACGATATCGGAATATGTCTCGGCATTTTCCCAGTCAATCATATTAAGCGTTGCGGAGGCGTTATAGCTGTTTTCGTTATTATCCTTTGAGCGGGCCATTTCCTCGCCTGCCTGAGTAAAGGTAATTCCGAGCGCCATATTGAGAAGTCCGCCGGTGAGCTTATTCTGCTTTACGTATGTTTCATTTCGCTCACGGAAGTCAGTAGCTCCCTGAGAATAAGCGAGCCTGTCCCAGAGCGTCTGATTATCGTGGCAGGAGGTATAGGATACGGTCTGAGTCGGCTGCCTTGAAGTCCACTGGTAATTTGAAGCGTTATGCGCACCCTCGACATTACCCATTATACCTTCGTTTAATTCATAGGAATAGGAGGTGTTGCCCTGAACCCATCCCTTGTTCGCAAGCTCAAATACAGAGCCCTTTAAGGAATCGCGCATACTCTCATTAAAGAAAGCGATTCTTTCGTTCATTTCGTGGGAGCTGAAGCGGTCCGCGGACACGCACTGCTCACCCGTGCAGGTTGTATCGGGGAAGGTACAGGTTCCGCCTGTCCAGCCCTCGCCCCAGATAGTAAGTCTAGGGTCAACCTTATCCATCTCGGCGCGGAGCAGGTTCATTGTTTCAACATCGTGAACGCCCATAAGGTCAAAGCGGAAGCCGTCGATATGGTACTCGTTAATCCAGTACATACAAGACTGAATCATAAAGTTCCTGAACATCTTACGCTCGGAAGCGGTTTCGTTTCCGCAGCCGGTGCCGTTAGAGAAGCCGCCGCTTGAGGTCATTCTGTAGTAATAGTTCGGAACGCAGGCCTCGAAGGAGGGGCTTGAGGAGGTTGTATGATTATAAACTACATCCATAACAACCGAGATTCCCGCGTTATGGAGCGCCTGAATCATCTGCTTACATTCCTTGATTCTTACGTTGCCGTCGTAGGGGTTTGAGGAATAGGAGCCCTCGGGAACGTTAAAGTTAGCCGGCTCATAGCCCCAGCTGAACTGGCTGTCGGAGCCTGTTTCGTCAACCGAGCCTCTGGCGAAGTCAAAGAACGGTAAAATCTGAACGGTAGTCACTCCGAGCTTTTTAAGATGATCTATTAATGTCGGAGTTTTGCCCTCATTATTTAAGGTAGTGCCTGTCTCGGTAAACGCGAGATATTTTCCGCGGTTGGCTGAGGATACCCCCGACTTTTCATCATAAGAGAAGTCCTTAACGTGAACCTCCCACACATACGAGTCCGTATTATTATCGAGAAGAACGTGAGAGTCCTTTTCCCAGCCGGTCGGGTCGGTCGAGTCGAGGTCGACAATCTGAGAACGCGCGCCGTTGGCGCCTGCCGCTACGGAGTAGATATCCTGAGTTTCCTTCGTAGTAGTCTTTGAGCCGGTAACGTTCTCAGCGGTAACCGAATAGGTATAATACTGATTTTTATGGTCGCCTGTTACGGTTTTAGACCATACGCCGCTGTCACCCATAGTCATACTGTAGGTGCCGATTTTTCCCGCGCCGGTTTCACCGTTTGTACCTGTTTTATAAAGGTTAACGGAAACGCTTGTGGCGGTAGGAGCCCATACCTTAAAGGTTGTGGCGGACTTGGAGTACGTCGCGCCGAGGTCGGTGCCGTCGTAGCCGTACTCGTCGTCGATTTCCTGCGAAGCCTGAGCGTAGGAGTTAGTTGCTCCGGTTCTGTTTTTAGCAGTATCGGCGGCATAAACATTTACCGCTGCGGATATAATTACCGCTGCCGCTAAAAGTATACCGAGCGACTTCTTTAATATATTTTTCATATTAATTTTCACCTCACATTAAAAATCAAAACTTATCATTTTAATTTTATCATATTTCGGATTTTTATTCCATTGACATAATACTCAAAAAGCGGATTTGAATTTTATACAAGTTAGTGAGTTGCCGGTGAGGTTTTAACGACTTTTACCTTCAACAAGAAAGCGTGCGCACCCAAGTGCGTGCGTTTTCTTCAGCCATCGCTCGTGTGCACGCAGGGCGCAACTGAGCGGGCAATATAAAATGTTTTTTACTTTATAAGGAACGCAGTTTCTTATAAAGCAAAAAAAGGAACCGGCTCCTTAGAGCCGGTTTCCGGAAAACTGTTAAGTTTTATTTAAATTAATCAACGGTAAAATCGGGAGCCGATTCGGAGAGGTTGACGTCAAGCTCAACCTCGTTATAACGGCGCATACCTGTTCCCGCGGGAATAAGCTTACCGATAATAACGTTCTCCTTAAGTCCCATAAGGTGGTCAACCTTACCCTTGATAGCAGCGTCGGTGAGAACTCTCGTGGTCTCCTGGAACGAAGCCGCGGACATAAAGCTGTCTGTTGCGAGAGCAGCCTTGGTGATACCGAGAAGCATCTGAGTCCAGGTAGCTTCCCTGAGACCTTCCTCACCGTTTGCGATACGCTCCTTAATCTTCTCGTTAGCGGTGAGTACAACTGTCTTATCGTAGGACTGGCCGGCGATAAGGTCGGTATCTCCCGCGTCGTCAAGACGAACCTTCTTGAGCATCTGGCGTACGATAACCTCGATATGCTTATCGTTGATATCAACACCCTGGAGACGGTAAGTGAGCTGTACCTCGGAAATAAGGTAGTTCTGAACGGCGTTTGTACCGAGGATAGCGAGTACATCATGGGGGTTAACCGAACCGTCGGTAATCTTATCACCCTTCTGAATATGCTGGCCTTCCTCAACTCTTACTCTGAAGCCGAAGGGAATCAGGTAAGCGCGCTCGTCGCCTGTATCCTTATTATAAATAACAGCGTGGTTAGCGTTCTTTCTTTCCTCGAATCTTACGTCACCCTCAATCTCACTGATGATAGCAAGACTCTTAGGCTTACGCGCCTCGAAGAGCTCCTCAACACGGGGAAGACCCTGTGTGATATCCTCTGCGGAAGCAACACCGCCGGTATGGAAGGTACGCATTGTAAGCTGAGTACCGGGCTCGCCGATTGACTGAGCCGCGATAATACCTACAGCCTCGCCGACAGTTACGGGATGACGGTTCGCAAGGTTGGAGCCGTAGCACTTGCGGCATACGCCGTGCTTAGCGCAGCAGCCGAGTACGGAACGGATTTTAACGCTTTCGGCGCCGCTCTTAATGATGATATCGGCTTCCTCCTCGCCTATCATAGCGTCCTTGCTGACGAGGGTGTTTCCGTTTTCGTCGCAGAAATCGTCGATAAGGAAACGTCCGATTAATCTCTCGTGCAGGCCTTCAATTACGTTGCCCTCGCTGGTGATATCGAATACCTCGAGGCCTTCTCTTGTTCCGCAATCCTCCTCGTGGATGATAACCTCCTGGGATACGTCAACGAGTCGGCGGGTTAAGTAACCCGAGTCAGCGGTACGAAGCGCTGTATCGGCAAGTCCCTTACGGGCGCCTCGAGATGAGATAAAGTACTCTAAGATGTTAAGACCTTCACGATAGTTAGCTCGGATAGGAATTTCGATAGTCTTACCGGAAGTATTCGCGATAAGTCCGCGCATACCGGCGAGCTGACGAATCTGGCTCATACTGCCTCGGGCTCCGGAATCAGCCATCATATAAATCGGGTTGTAGCGGTCAAGGCCTTCCTGAAGCTTAGCGGTAACGTCGTCGGTAGCCTTTTCCCAAACCTTAAGTACATCCGCGTAACGCTCCTCGTCGGAACGTAAACCCATCATATATTCCTCGGTGATAAGGTCTACCTTTGACTCCGCGTCAGCGATAATCTCGCCCTTTGCAGGCGGAATAGTCGCGTCGCATACGGCAACCGTGATAGCGCCGATTGTAGAGTATTTATAACCCTGAGCCTTGATATTATCAAGAACTACGGATGTAATCTGAGTGCCGTGTTTTTCGATACACGCGTCAATAATCTTCTTAAGTCCGCCCTTGCCTACTAAGAAGTCAACCTCGAACTTGAACTTGTTCTCGGGGATTGAACGGTCTACAAGACCTAAATCCTGAGGAATCGGGTTGTTGAAGATAATCTTGCCTACGGTTGTATCGATAAGCGCTGATTTCATTTCGCCGTCGATTTCCATAGTGCGGCGAACCTTTATCTTTGAATGAAGCTTTACAACTCCGGTCTGATAAGCCATCATAGCTTCGTTTACGTCGCGGAACACCTTGCCCTCGCCCGGCTCTCCATCCTTATCGAGAGTAAGGTAGTAGGAGCCGAGAATCATATCCTGAGTAGGTACGGTTACGGGCTGGCCGTCGGACGGCTTGAGGAGGTTTCCGGCAGCGAGCATTAAGAACCTCGCCTCAGCCTGAGCCTCTGCGGAAAGCGGAACGTGAACCGCCATCTGGTCGCCGTCGAAGTCCGCGTTGTAAGCGGTACATGAAAGCGGATGGAGCTTAATAGCTCTGCCCTCTACGAGTACGGGCTCAAATGCCTGAATACCGAGACGGTGAAGCGTAGGCGCACGGTTGAGGAGTACGGGATGACCCTTGATTACAACCTCGAGCGCGTCCCAAACCTCGGGCTTAGCTCTTTCTACCGCTTTACGGGCTGCTTTAATATTGATAACCTCTTTAGTTTCAACGAGGCGTTTCATAACGAAGGGCTTGAACAGCTCGAGCGCCATCTCCTTCGGGAGACCGCACTGATACATCTTAAGCTCGGGACCTACAACGATAACCGAACGGCCGGAGTAGTCAACACGCTTACCGAGAAGGTTCTGACGGAAACGTCCCTGCTTACCCTTAAGCATATCGGAAAGCGACTTAAGCGCTCTGCCGTTGGGGCCTGTTACGGGACGGCCGCGTCTGCCGTTATCGATTAACGCGTCAACAGCTTCCTGAAGCATACGCTTCTCGTTGCGGATAATGATATCCGGAGCGTTGAGCTCAATAAGCTTTGCAAGACGGTTATTACGGTTTATAACACGACGGTAAAGGTCGTTTAAGTCGGAGGTCGCGAAGCGTCCGCCGTCGAGCTGAACCATCGGTCTGATATCGGGCGGAATTACCGGAACCTCGGTAAGAATCATCCACTCGGGACGGTTGCCGGAGTTACGGAAGCTCTCGATAACGTCGAGCTTTTTAATAAGTCTGCCCTGCTTCTGGCCTGTTGCGACCTCGAGCTCGGCTCTTACTGTTTCAGCCTGCTCGTCGAGGTCGATTTCCTTTAAGAGCTCGAGAATAGTCTCGGCGCCCATACCCGCCTTAAAGTCGTCCTCGTACTTCTCGCGCATATCCATATACTCGTTCTCGTTGAGACACTGGAGCTTTTCAAGCTCGCGGCAATCGCCGGGATCGGTTACGATATAGCTCTGGAAGTAGAGCACTCGCTCTAAGTTTCTCGGGGAAATATCGAGAATTAAAGCGATTCTCGAGGGTGTGCCCTTGAAGTACCAGATATGAGATACGGGAGCCGCGAGGTGGATATGGCCCATACGCTCGCGTCTTACCTTGGCGCGGGTAACCTCAACGCCGCAGCGGTCGCAGACCTTGCCCTTATATCTGATTCTCTTATACTTTCCGCAGTGACACTCCCAGTCCTTGGTAGGTCCGAAAATACGCTCGCAGAAAAGACCGTCGCGCTCGGGCTTTAAGGTACGGTAGTTGATGGTCTCGGGCTTTTTTACCTCGCCGTAAGACCAGGATAAAATCTGCTCGGGAGAAGCAAGATTAATTTTAATTGAATCAAAAACATTGTTTTCCATTATATTGCTCCTCCTTTATTAATATTCGCTGTCGCCGCTGTCGTAATCAACGTAGTCGTCATCCTCGTCAATCATCGACTGCTCGTCAAACATATTGTCGTCGTTATCGCTTTCCTCATCAAGAGAGAAGCTCTCCATTGTGCTTGAGGTCATAACGTTCTTTTCCTCGAAGCTGGAGTTATCTACGGGTAAGTCGTCGTCCTCCTCAAAGTGCTGCTTAAGGTCGATTTCCTCGCCGGAACGGTCTAATACGCGTACATCAAGTGAGAGCGACTGAAGCTCTTTAATAAGAACCTTAAACGACTCGGGGATACCCGGAGCGGGGATATTCTGACCCTTAACGATAGCCTCGTAGGTCTTAACACGTCCCACAACGTCGTCGGACTTAACCGTAAGGATTTCCATAAGGGTGTAAGCTGCGCCGTAAGCCTCAAGCGCCCATACTTCCATCTCACCGAAGCGCTGGCCGCCGAACTGAGCCTTACCGCCGAGCGGCTGCTGAGTAACGAGGGAGTACGGTCCGGTTGAACGGGCGTGAATCTTATCATCAACGAGGTGATGCAGCTTAAGGTAGTACATATAACCTACGGTTACGGGGTTGTCGAAGTACTCGCCGGTACGGCCGTCCTTAAGGAGAGTCTTACCCTCCATTGAGATACCGTTCTGGCGTACGCACTCGCCGAAGTCAATACCCGTAACCTCGCTTCTCGGAGGATAATCCTCTTTTTCGTGCATCATTTTAAATGCCTCGAAGATATCCGCCTCGTGAGCGCCGTCAAATACGGGGGTTTTAATCTTCCAGCCAAGCGCCTTAGCGGCATATCCGAGGTGAACCTCGAGAACCTGACCGATATTCATACGTGAAGGTACGCCGAGGGGGTTAAGTACGATATCAAGAGGAGTACCGTCGGGAAGGAAAGGCATATCCTCAACAGGTAAGATACGGGATACAACGCCCTTGTTGCCGTGACGTCCCGCCATCTTATCGCCGACTGAAATCTTTCTCTTCTGAGCGAGATATACTCTTACAACCTTATTAACGCCGGGCTGAAGCTCGTTTCTCGCGTCCTCGCGGGTAAACACCTTAACGTCAACAACGATACCGTTCTCGCCGTGGGGAACTCGAAGGGAAGTATCTCTTACCTCTCTCGCCTTCTCACCGAAGATAGCTCTTAAGAGTCTTTCCTCAGCGGTAAGCTCAGTTTCACCCTTGGGAGTAACCTTACCTACGAGGATATCGCCGGAGTTAACCTCCGCGCCGATATGGATAATACCGTTTTCGTCGAGGTCTTTAAGCATATCCTCGCCGACGTTCGGAATATCGCGGGTAATTTCCTCGGGGCCTAGCTTTGTATCTCTTGCCTCGGTGCTGTATTCGTTTATATGGATGGATGTATAAACATCTTCTCTGACAATCTTTTCGCTGATAAGAACCGCGTCCTCGTAGTTATAACCCTCCCAGGTCATAAAGCCGATAAGAGCGTTCTTACCGAGCGCGATTTCACCGTTCTTTGTTGCGGGGCCGTCAACGAGGACGTCGCCCTTCTTAACGCGGTCGCCCTTATCAACAACGGGAATCTGGTTGATACAGGTGCCCTGGTTGCTTCTTAAGAACTTGATTACCTGATAATCCTTAATCTCGCCGTCATCATAAAGCACACGCACGCTGTTAGCGTCTACTCCGGCTACAACGCCGTCGCCCTCGGCGAGTACGCATACTCCGGAGTCGGTACCTGCTCTGTACTCCATACCTGTTCCGACAATCGGAGACTGGGTAATCATAAGCGGAACCGCCTGACGCTGCATGTTCGAACCCATCAGCGCACGGTTCGCGTCATCGTTCTCGAGGAACGGAATCATTGAGGTAGCCGCGGATACAACCATTCGCGGAGATACGTCCATATAGTCAAAGCGGTCGGGAGCGTGCTCAACGAAGCTGTCGCGGTGTCTGCCTACTACTCTCTTATTGATAAAGCGACCGTTCTCGTCGAGAGGCTCGTTAGCCTGAGCTACGCGGTAATCGTCCTCCATATCGGCCGTCATATAAACAACCTCGTTGGTAACGGTTCCGGTTTCCTTATCAATCTTTCTGAACGGCGCCTCTACAAAGCCGTACTCGTTAATCTTCGCGAAGGTAGCAAGATATGAGATAAGTCCGATATTAGGACCTTCGGGAGTCTCGATAGGACACATACGTCCGTAATGAGTATAGTGAACATCTCGAACCTCGAATCCCGCGCGGTCACGCGAAAGTCCGCCGGGGCCTAACGCCGAAAGTCTTCTCTTATGAGTAAGCTCGGCGAGGGGGTTGTTCTGATCCATAAACTGGGAAAGCGGAGATGAACCGAAGAACTCTCTTATAGCCGCGGTTACGGGTCTGATGTTAATAAGTGTATTCGGAGTCATCGTCTCGGCGTCCTGATTCTGGAGAGTCATTCTCTCGTGGATAACCCTGTCGAGACGGCTGAAGCCGATTCTGAACTGGTTCTGTAAAAGCTCGCCTACGCAGCGGATACGGCGGTTTCCGAGATGGTCGATATCGTCGGTATTGCCTACGCCCTCGGCAAGACAGTTCATATAGTTAATAGAAGCGAATATATCGTCAACCGTAATATTATTGGGGATGAGCTCCGCCTTTCTCTCGCGGAGCATTTCCTTAAGCCGGTCATCATTCTCGGCACTTTCGAGGATTTCGCAGAGTACGTCAAATACAACATGCTCGTTAATTCCGCACTCCTCTTTAGCGTCAAAATCAACGTAGGCGCTGATATCAACCATACCGTTCGAGATAACCTTTACAACTCTTGTATCCTTCTCGTCAGGTCTTACGAAAACAACCTTAACGCCCGCGTTTTCCATTTCGGCAGCGAGTTCCTTGGTTACCTTCTGGTCTCTCTGACCCATAACCTCGCCTGTCTGCGGGTTTGCTACGGGCTCTGCGAGAACTCGTCCGGAAATACGGTTAATGAGTCCGAGCTTTTTATTATACTTATAACGTCCTACACGCGAAAGGTCGTAACGGTGCGGGTCGAAGAAAAGATTATTGATATGAAGCTGAGCGCTTTCGAGGATAGAGGGCTCGGAGGGCTTTAACTTTCTGTAAACCTCAAGCATACCTTCCTCAACGCTCTTTGTGGTATCCTTTTCGATAGTAGCCTTGATACGCGCGTCGTCGCCGAAGTAATCGAGGATTTCAGCGTCGGTGCCGAGACCTAACGCACGGATAAAGGTAGTAATCGGAACCTTGCGGTTCTTATCAATATGAACGTAGAAAACGTCGTTAACGTCGTTTTCGTACTCAAGCCACGCTCCGCGGTTAGGGATAACGGTTGAGGAGAAAAGCTCCTTACCGGTTTTATCGTGCTCCATCTTATAGTACACACCCGGTGAACGAACGAGCTGGGAAACAATAACGCGCTCCGCGCCGTTAATAACGAACGTACCGCTTTCTGTCATCAGCGGTAAATCGCCCATATAAACGTTGTTTTCCTTAATCTCGCCTGTCTCCTTATTAAGAAGGCGGGCTCTGATTCTTAAGGGAGCGGAATATGTAGCGTCGCGCTCCTTACACTCGATAACGCTGTAGTTGGGGTGTTCGAGGTCAACCTCATAGTCGAGGAAATCAAGTACAAAGTTGCCGGTATAATCGGTAATTCCCGAAACATCGCGGAAAACCTCCGCAAGGCCTTCGTTTAAAAACCAATTATAGGATTTTGTCTGCACCTCGATAAGGTTAGGCATATCGATAACTTCATCGATTTTTGCGAAACTCATACGTTCGGTCTTACCTATCTGTACGGGTTTTACATTAACCATAGGCGTATCAACTCCTTTTTAAATTACGGTTTTTTACAATTCTTTTCGGATAAATAAATTTTCTGTAAATCTTCACTATTTTAAACTTGACAAATAAAACAGACTGTGGTAATATTCATATTTTATTTTCAGCCTTAAACAGTAAAAATGCGGAGAAAATCCCATTATCGATTAGTTTAACATTTTATTACACTTCTGTCAAATTGTCAAGCATTTTATGCAAAAAAATTACATTTTATAATTTTTTTCGCGGAACGCTCGGGCTGGTTGGCAAAAATAAAAAGTTTATGA
The DNA here is from genome assembly GCA_905234015.1 of uncultured Ruminococcus sp. GTDB lineage: Bacteria > Bacillota > Clostridia > Oscillospirales > Acutalibacteraceae > Ruminococcoides. The sequence continues at coordinate 22,268 of CAJOFK010000022.1, read as the reverse complement.
TATTTCAACAAACGAAGCCTTGATTATTTGTGCAACATTTTTCGGGCGTTTATTTAAAAATCAAAACGACAACTCCGTACAGGGCGCTCGCGAAAACTCCGTAGGCAATAACCGGCCCGCAGATTATAAAAATCTTAGCTCCGAGCCCCGTAATAAGCCCCTCGCTTTTAAACTCAATCGCCGAAGCAGCCATCGAGTTCGCGAAGCCCGTAATCGGCACGAGGGTGCCCGCGCCGGCGAACTTCGCGAGCTTCTCGTACAGATGAAGCGCGGTAAAAACTATTCCTATAAAAATGAGCGTGCAGGAACACAGAAGCTTTGCGTCCTCTGCGGATACATTAAGCAGAGAGTAAAGGTTGAATATCCCCTGCCCCAGCGCGCAGACCGCTCCGCCCGAAACAAACGCTTTCAGGCAGTTTAAAGGCGTTTTGCTGTTCGGGGAATGTTTCTCTGCTATCTGCTTATAATCTTCTTTATTCATCACGATACATCACCGCTTTTATTTTTTCCTGTTTTTTTAATTTTAAACTATTTATTTTTTTTAATATATATAGTATAATGACTATAACTATGTAAAAAGGTGAACGGAATTTGGAACATTATCTTGACAACAGCGCCACCACCAAAGTGAGTGACGCCGCCGCAAAAAAAGTATATGAAATGATGACCGAAAATTACGGCAACCCCAGTTCTCTGCACACCCGCGGCATTAGAGCCGAGGACGAGCTTAACGCCGCGCGCTCGGCAGTCTCGAAGGCTATGGGCGTAAAAAGCGAGGAAATTTACTTCACAAGCGGCGGCACCGAGGCTAACAACCTCGCGGTATCGGGCGCGGTAAATCTGCTTAAAAGGCGCGGAAATAAAATCGTTACCACCGCCGTCGAGCACAGCTCCGTCTATGAAAATGCCAAGCACTTGGAAGAAAACGGCTTTGAGGTCGTATACATAAAACCCGGTAAGGACGGCAATTTCACGCCGGAATTGTTCGAAAAAGAGATTGATAAAAACACAATACTCGTTTCGGTGATGTACGTTAACAACGAAATCGGTACGGTTTTACCGGTTGAAAAGCTTAAGAAGCTGATAGAAAAAGCGGGCAGTCCCGCGCTTCTGCACTGCGACTGCGTTCAGGCTTTCGGCAAGCTCCCCTTAAAGCTCGACAGGCTCGGGGTTGACCTCGCCTCCGTAAGCGGTCACAAGATTCACGCTCCTAAGGGCGTCGGCGCGCTCTACGTCAGAAAAAGCGCCCGGATTAAGCCTTTGATGTTCGGCGGCGAGCAGGAAAAAAAGCTCCGCCCCGGCACCGAAGCGCTTCCGCTTATCGCGGGACTTGCGCAGGCCGTCAGGGAATTTAATATCGCCGAAAACTACAGCTTCGTTAAAAAACTCAGCGCTTACGCGAGGGAAAGGCTCTCTGAAACTGACGGCACAGTGCTTATCTCCCCCGAAAACGCGATACCGTATATAATCAACTTTTCCGCGCGCGGAGTCCGCAGCGAAACAATGCTCCATTTCCTCGCGGAAAAGGAAATCTACGTCTCCAGCGGAAGCGCCTGCGCAAAGGGCAAGCCCAGCCACGTCCTCAGCGCTATGGGCATAAAGCCCGATATCGCCGACAGCGCGCTGAGAGTAAGCTTCTGCGAATACAATACCCGCGAGGACGTCGACGCGCTTATCGAGGCAGTCTCGCAGGGACTTAAAACTATAGTAAAAAGGAACTAGAATATGAAGGAAATAATTCTCGCGAAAATCGGCGAGCTCGTTCTTAAAGGCTTAAACCGCCGCCAGTTCGAGGATAAGCTGATTAAAAACATAAAGAAAACGATACGTCACCTCGGCGAATTTGAAATCAAAAACGCTCAGTCCACCATAACAATAATCCCGAAGGACGATTTCATCGACCTCGACGAGGTATGCGAGCATGTCGGCAGGGTATTCGGCATAGTCACATACTCGAGAGCGGCTATCTGCGAAGAAAAATCCCTCGACTCAATTTTAAAAACCGCGCCCGAATATCTCAGCGAACAGCTCTCCTCGGTAAAAACCTTCAAGGTTGAAGCTCGCAGAAGCGATAAGCGCTTCCCCTATAAAAGCCCTGAAATCGCGCGCGAAACCGGAGGCGCAATATTACGGGCGTTCCCTCATCTTAAGGTTGACGTCCATAGCCCCGAGCTCACCGTCACCGTAGAGGTGCGCGATTACTACGCCTATGTACGCGGCGCGGCAATCAGAGGCGCGGGCGGTATCCCCGTAGGCACGGGCGGCAAGGCGGTTATCCTCATAAGCGGAGGAATCGACTCCCCCGTTGCGGCGTATATGATGGCAAAACGCGGAATCCGTCTTACGGCGGTTCACTTCGCTAGTCCTCCGTATACGAGCGAACGCGCCGAGCAGAAGGTCGTCAAGCTTCTTAAAAAGGTCGCGCTCTACAGCGGAGATATGAATATGTACACCGTACCGTTCACCGAAATTCAGGAAACAATCCGCAAGAAATGCCCCGAGGACTATTTCACCCTCATTATGCGCCGGCTGATGATGAAAATTTCCGAGCGTATCGCGAGGGAGCGGGGATGTCAGGCGCTTATCACCGGCGAAAGTCTCGGCCAGGTTGCGAGCCAGACTATCGGAGCTCTCGGCTGTACCGACGACGCGGCTAACCTCCCGGTATTCCGTCCTCTTATCGGAATGGATAAGCAGGAAATTATCGACATCTCTTATAAAATCGACACCTACGATATCTCAATCGAGCCCTACGAGGACTGCTGTACGGTATTCACCCCGAAGCATCCGCGCACCAAGCCTGTGCTCGAAAGAATAAAAGCCGCCGAAGAACTCGGCGAATTTGAGCCTATGATTGAGAGGGCTCTCGAAAATCTCAAGGTAACTTATATAAACACAAAGGATGAATGATTTTGAATATACTGGTTTTATCGCCCTATAAGGGACTCAAACCCGATAAAACTGAATATTCCCCCGAAGCCGTTCGGGCACTCAGGGAAAGCGGCAGCACCGTTACGGTTAAAAAATGCTTTTTCCTCCTGCTTGAAGCCGAGCTGAGAAAAGCCGTTAAGTCCGACAACTGTCCGGACTTAATAATCGTACCCGATTATATCGGAAATGAGGAGGATTTCCGAAGCAAATTCGCGTTTATAATCGACCGCGCCCGGCACAAGGCTCAGCAAGTCCCCAACGCTAAGGAAAAGATTGATATTAAAAAATCCCTCGGCGATTTAAAGGACAATATAAAGTATATTATATCTAAAATAAAGAAAGAGGACGTAACGAAGAAGGAGCGCGAGGCGCGCTACGTCAGCTATAAGCGGAAGAAAATCCATGTTTTCCCGATTGAGCTTAACGATAAAACCGCCTACGCTTTTACTTACCTTAATTCTAAAGTAATCGTTACACCCGGCGGAGTTTCTCCCGAAGCTCTCGGCGAAATTCCCGCACTCGTAAATTCAACCTTCGGAGAAAACAGCGAAGAATACCCCGGCGGTTACTCCTTAACCGACCGCACGCTTAAGGTAACTACCTTTACGGAGCGCCATTTTCCGAGGAAGGGCGACTCTAAAAACGAGGTTATAAGAAAATCCGCTATGCTCGCCGCAGCGTGCGTATTCATCGCCGCGGGATTTATGTTCATATATAATATGTATGTAATGCCCGCTCAGCAGGAAGCTCTTCAGAGCGATATCCGCACCATCTTCTACGAGGGCAGCACCGACTCGTCGGCGGCGAAAAACGCCAAAAAACCGATGAAGCTCAACTGGAATATCCGCAAGAAAAACAGCGATATCAAGGGCTGGATTCATATTGACCATACTAAAATCGACTATCCTGTGCTTCAATGCAAGTCCGATAACAAAGACAGCCAGTTCTACCTTAACCACAACTACTTAAAGCAGTACACCCCGAGAGGCTTCGGCGCGATATTTATCGACTACCGCAGCAAAAAGGGAATGGCGAGCAAAAACGTAATCCTCCACGGCCACCATATGGAGGACGGCTCGATGTTCGGCAACCTTATGAACTACGGAAAATACTCCGGCAATCTCGGTTTTTATAAGAAAGCCCCCGTCGTAAAGCTCAGCACTCCTAAGGGCGGCACTAAAACCTATAAGATAATTTCGGTATTTAAGTCGAACGTTAATCCCGCTCAGGGCGAGTATTTCGACTTCTACTGCGCTAAATTCAAGAGCTCGGCTCAGTTTATGAACTACGTTTATAACCTCAGAATCCGCTCGCTCATAAACTGCCCGGTAAACGTCAACGAAAAAGACCAACTCGTAACTCTCGTAACCTGCTCATACGAATTCCCCGGCTTCAGAACCGTAGTAGTCGCGCGTAAGTGCCGTAAAAACGAGAGCACTAAGGTTGACGTAAGCTCCGCCTCGCTCAACAAGAACCCCGTATGGCCTCAGTGCTACTACGGCAGATTCAGAGCAACGCGCCCGACTATCCTCACCTTTAAAAAAGCGTATAAAAAAGGTCTTATTAAATGGTATGACGGAAGCGCAAAGCTGAAGGGCAGCGAACAGCTCCCGACCTCGCTTAAGGAAACCACTCAGCCGACCACCTCGGCTCAGCAGGCAACTCAGCCGAAGCCCACCAAGCCGCCTAAGAAGTATTACACAATAAAAATAACGAGGTTTAATAAGCACGGTAAAAAGGTTTCGAGCAGGAAGAAGGTAGTCGAGGGCACCAAGGTCAAACTGCCTAAGGTGCGCAACTTCAAGAAGCTCGGCTATAAATACACCTTTAAGAAATGGCGGATTAAGGGTATTTCCGGCAAGAAGTACATAAGCCGCAAGACTAAAAAAATTACGGTACGCTGTAATCTCAAGCTTAAGGCTAAGTACAAAAAGACTAAAATCTACGTCAAGCCGAAGCCTGCCCCGACTAAGCCGACTAAACCCGCAAAACCCACAAAGCCCGCCGAAAAACCTCAGCCGGCAACCGAAAAGCCGACCGAGGAAGAAAACCCCGAGGACGTTGAGGAATAAGCTATGAATTGTGAACTTATATTTTATCTCGCCGCAAAAACAAATCTCTGTGAAAAAGCGCTTGAAAGCTCGCTTAAAAGCTTTAAGCTGAAATTCAGAACCTCGCTTTTCGCGACTGATTCCGACGCGCTCGGCGCGCTTATAATCGACGCGTTCGAGAAAACCAACGTCGTTTTTATTGTAGGCGGCTTAAGCCAGAAGGATAAAAGCGGAATCGAAAATATTCTCTCTAAGGCTCTCGCGAATAAAAATCCCGATGATTTAAAAAAGCTGAAAAACCCTTTATCCTCAACGGACGGCTACCTGATTCGTCAGGGCGGCCAGCTTCTCATCGCTCTTCCCGACGACCCCGCGCAGATTGAGGCAATATTTAAGGGACCGCTGAAAACCTATCTCGAAAGCTTCACGTCAATTTAGTAAAGTTATCGGAAAATCAGTGATTATATATAGGAAAAGCATTAAGAATAAAAACAAGGAAAAATAACCACATGAAACAGGGTAATTTTTACTAATATTTCTCTTCAAAACCCCGAGGTTTTTCTATAACTGTTCACTATAATGACAAATTCACCAAAAAATACAAACTTATTTGAGTATTTTGCCAATAGATAAAAAGTTAAAACAATGTTACAATATAAAATGTAAATTTAGAAGGAGGATTTTCTCATGAAGACATCTTTAAAGAAATTAACAAGTATCTTCTTGGCAGTTCTTTTAGTTCTCTCCGTTTTATCGGTAGCGGGCGTATCGGCTGCTGAGACAGATAAGGCTGTAACAGGTGATACTACTATCCATGTTACAGACAACCTCGGTTGGGGAACTATGTATGTTCATTATTGGGGCTCTTCAGAATCCCAGTGGCCCGGCGTTCCGATGAACGACGACGGCGACAACGGATACGGAAGCCACAATTTCTCCGCTTCTATCCCCGACGGAGTTACAGGTTTAGTATTCACAAAGGGCATAGACGGCCCTCAGACAGTAGATTGCTCAGACCTCGGCGTTGAAGGTTACTGGCTTGACGGATCTCAGACAGACGGCAAGTACAACGTACGCGTTTGGGGCGACACCGGTGAAGGTGGCGGCTCCGGCGGCGGCGAAGGCGGCGGCGAAGGCGGCGGCGAAGGCGGCGGCGAAGGCGGCTACAACCCCGGCCCCGGACAGGGCCCCAACACCGTAGTTCTTGACGCTTCTGCAGTTGACACAGGATACGTTGACTGGCGCGCATGGACTTGGACAGGCGATAACGAAGGATACTGGGTAGGTGCTACAGGCACAAGCGCTGCTGATATCACCTACGTAGGCTTAGAGGAAAACGTAGTATTCGCTTACTTTACACCCGGCAGCAACAACGGTTGGGACGGTAAAATCGGTCAGACAACTGACTTAGTAGTTTCCGGTTCAACTTTCACACTTTCTTCAGCGGCACCCGGTGACGGCGGCGTAGTCGGCGATTGGTCCGGCGAAAGCGGCGGCAACGGCGGCGAAGGCGGATATGACGAAGGTTCATACTCCGCAACAGTAGTTCCCGGCAGCTTCGGCGACGGCACATGGGGCGCTTGGACATGGAACGACGGCGGCGCAGCAGGCCACTATGTATCAGGTACACCTGACGGCGACAAGGTAACATTCAGCGGTCTTTGCGACACAGTTATTTTCTTAACAACAAGCGACGGTAGCGCTCCCGATCAGACATGGTCTAACGTAACAGCTCAGTCCGGCAACCTTTCTGTAAGCGACGGAATGACTTTTACCGTAACAGGTACAGGTCAGGGCGAAGACAGAGCAAGCTACGAAGGCGATATTACTGAAGGCTCCGGCGGCAACGGCGGCGAAGAGCCCACACAGGGCGGCAGCGAAGAGCCCACAGACGCTCCTACAGAGCCTCAGACAGACGCTCCTACAGAGCCTCAGACAGACGCTCCCACAGAGCCTCAGACAGACGCTCCCACACAGGCTCCCGAGATCGAGACTATCCCCGATTCAAAGGGCGTTACAGTAGTTACTTCCTTAAACGGCACAGTTGTAGGCGAGAAGATCGCTTCCGACTCAACCGTAACAGTTGTATATAACCTCACTTCCCCGATGCTCATCGAGGACGGTCAGGGTACACTCACTTATGATTCCTCAAAGCTTAAGTTAACAGAAATGAAGCTCCCCGGAATCACAGAGTCTCTCACACTCAACAAGAACCTTGAGAATATGGCTAAGTTCAACTTCACAGGCGTTGACAGCGAAACAAACTCCGGTAAGTTCGACTTCAAGAACGGCGGCGTATTCGTAACAGCTACATTCGAGGTAGTTGCAGGCGCAACAGGCGGCACTCAGGTTAACCTCGCTATCGAGGAGCTCGACGCTCTCGAGGCAGGCTCAGAGGTTGCTTACTTCACAAACAGCGTTCCTTCAGCTCAGGCTGCTGAGGTAATCTTACCCAGCCTCCAGAAGGTAACAGTAGCAGGCGGCGCAGCTGAAGAGACAACAGTTGCAACTGATGCTCCTACAGAAGCTCCTACAGGCACTCCCACAAACCCGAATCCGACAGTTGCTCCTACAATAGCTCCGACTCAGCCCGTAACTCAGCCCGCTACAACTACTCCCACACCTACAACCAAGGTTAAGAAGGCTAACACAATCAAGGTTAAGGCTAAGACTTATAAGATTAAGGCTAAGAAGCTCTCCGCTAAGAAGTATGCTAAGAAGATTACCTTCAAGCTCTCCAAGCTCTTTAAGGTAACTAAGGCTAAGGGTAAGGTTTCTTACAAGCTCGTTAAGTCCGGCGTAACTAAGAAGATCCGTAAGTACGTTTCTATCAAGGGCAAGAATATTACCATCAAGAAGCCTAAGAAGGTTCTTGCAAAGGGTAAGGCTTACAAGATCAAGGTTAATGTTACAGCTAAGGGCAACGCAGATTATAAGAAGAAGACAGTTAAGAAGACTGCTAAGATTAAGATTAAATAATCTGATTTAAAAGGCGTACCGCAAGGTACGCCTTTCTTTTTCTTCAATATGCTGCTTTTTTTAAACCGTAGGGAAAGCGAAACGAAGGTCAATTGATAATTGAATACGTTGTAAAGGTAAAAATGCAAAAAGTAAGCCCCGCCGTTGAGCGAGGCTTATTAATTATTTAACTTTTCCATAGGCGGAATCGGCTGCCGGGGCTCCCGGCGCGAAATCGGCTGCGGGGCGTGCGGTTAATAATACATATTATAATAATTTACCGCTATAACAACTCCTACTATAAGGAGCATTACCCCTACCGCACCCATAATTATCGCGGCTAACAAAAAGCGATTAGTCTCCTTTTTTGAGCCGGGCTCTGCGGGAGGTTTTTTCTTCGAGCGCTTCGGCTCGTAAACCTTAATATCCTCGTCGGAGAATTCCTCCGGCTCGTTTATGACTACCGGCTCTTCCCTGTCCGCTTTTCGTTCGGGCTGAGCCTCGTCATACTCCGAATAATCCTGAATCGCTGTAGAGGGATTTCGCTTTGCGTTCATCGGAGGCGCGGGATTTTTCGGCTTTTTCTTCTTAAAAACAGGTATGCTGTTCTCGTGTATGAAGTGAAAATCTCGTTTCATAAGCCGCCTCCTTTTCTCAGGTTTAATCTCTCCTTTTAATGTAACACTTTTGTCGAAAGATGTCAACTATGGTTTTAACGGACAGATTTACGGCTTGTCGAACGTTAGAAGGTCTATACGCAGTAGAGATTTGTATCCCAGTGAGGAATATAGGGGTGGTGCCTAAGGTAAAACCTGTAATCGGGGTTCAGCTCCTTAAGCTGTAATATCAGCGAGAAAATATCCTCGCTGCGGTGATACGCCGCAACGTTGAGCTTCGGCTTAAACAGCTTAATCGTATTTTCCATCCCCTCGAACGTCTCTTTCTCAGCGCCCTCAACGTCCAGCTTCGCGTAGGATATCCTTTTACCGCAGAGGATTGTATCAACCCTCGCCGCCTGAACGGGAGTGCCGCTGTCGCTTATCGCGCAGTTGCGTCCGGATTTTGTATTAAAATTAATCACAGTATTCTTATTATATGAGCCTAACTGCCACAGGCTGACGTTCTCAAGCCCCGAGCAGTAATCGCTCAGCTTCTTAAAGCTCTTTGCGTTCGGCTCAAATGCGATAATAGCGCCGTAGCTGTTACCGGTATAATGCAGAAACTCCTCAATTGTGTCGCCGTTATACGCGCCTAAATCGAGGTAAACCTCATCTTTACCGAGGTTCAGCACCATGAACGCCTCGTCCTTACCGGTTGTACAGCTTTCGAGGAACTTAAGCTCGCCGCTGTACTGAAAGGCGATAATATCCCTGAAAACTTTTCGGCTTAAATCGTCCGAAAGCGCGCTGTACGCCTCGCTGAGGGCGTTTTTATTTTTGAGGATAAAATCCCTGTTAAAGACAGTTTCGCCGAATACGGGCACCGAGGAGACGCGCAAAATGTGTTTTTCGGCAACGCGCATAATGTGCTCCGTTACATCGGGGAGCCGGCTCGCGAAGCAGAGCGCAATAACGAAATCATCAAGCTCGCTCTCAAAATCAGAAAGCTTTTTTACGGTGAAGCCGTGAAATTTCTGATACCTTACGAAATCGTCGCTCGCCATAACGCCGTACGGCTTTATTCCGAGGCGGTCAAATTCGCGGATAACTTTATCCGCGCCGTCGCCCATTCCGTAAAGAATAATCGGCTTATTTGTATTTTTGAAAAAGTCCCATACGGACGTCAGTTCATCAATAAAACCAAGCATTTAATAACCTCGCAAAGCTGTCGTCCTGCGCGAAGCGCATATAAATATAGCCGGGATAAGAAGGCAGCTTTTATTACCATTCTGTCTGCTCGACCTACAGACTAACCACCAGCCACTAGCCCCTAACCACTTAACAGGAAAGCGTGCGCACCTAAGTGCGGAGCTTTCGTATATCCATCCGTTCCGCGTCAAAATAAAGTCGTTTCTCTCGTCCTAAGAACGGACTCGCGATACTCCTTATTTTGGCGAACAGGCGGCGGTCGCAACGCTACATGCGCACGCAGGGCGCAACTGAGCGGGAAATATAAAATGTTTTTTACTTTATAAGGAACGCAGTTTCTTATAAAGAAATAAAAACGCCCACCCTATTGGGTGGACACTTTAAAAATGTTGGCATCTCCCTATTTTCACAGGCCGTCACCAGCCAACTATCGTCGGCACCACCGGGCTTAACTTCTGTGTTCGGTATGGGAACAGGTGGACCCCCGGCGTCATCGACACCAACTTGTCATCTCTTGACGACTTGACTATTATATCACTATCAATTCCAAAATGCAAGTGTTTTTTTAAATTTTTTTCAATTTTTTATTCCTCAATTTCTGAAGGCAAATAAAAACATTGACGAATATCATAAAAAGGAGTAAAATAGTATATTAGAATATTAGGCGAATTTCTTATTTCGGGGTTATCCCGGCATAAAGAACGGAATGATATTATGACTAAATCGTATGAAGCCCTGCTGATGCTGAACTCGCTTAGCGTATACCGCAGCATCCTCGGGCGAACCGTTATAAGCTCATATAAAAAGCTGCTCGAAAGCTTAAACTCGCCGCCGGACGAATTTATCAGCGCGTACGGCGAGTTTTTCAGCCTGCTCAGTGAACGCGGGATGTCCTCATCACTCGCGCGTTATATCACTCAGGCGGCGCTTTTTGACGAAAACTGCTTTACCCTCGCCGCGGCGGGCGGTAAGGCTGATACTCTGCCGGAAAATGTAATCTCAGCCGTAAAATCCGACTGCGCGACAATTCTTAAGCTCTCGACTCTTTCCTGCGAGGATATTCTTTCCGATTATAAATTCGGCTCACAGCTCGGCGAAATTGCCACGTCTCTCCCCCGCTGGAGCTCGGGCGAACCTGTCGACGAGTTTAAAAACGGCGTTGATATAGAAAAGCTCACCGAATTTTACCGCCGCAACGGCTGCGGTATGTTTGCGAGATATAAGGCGTTCGTATGGCGCGACGGCGATATCCGCCCCGTAGTTCATCCCGATAAGATTGAGCTTAATAATTTCATCGGCTATGAGCGCCAGCGCTCCCGCGTAATCGAGAATACCGAAGCGTTTCTGCACGGAAAAAGCTGCAACAACTGCCTGCTATACGGCGATATGGGCACGGGCAAAAGCTCAACAGTAAAAGCTATCGGCAACGAATTCAGGCGCGAGGGTCTGCGGATTGTTGAAATGCCTAAGGAGCGGCTTATGGATTTTCCGCTCTTAGTTGATAAAATCGCCGCGCTTCCGATGAAGTTCATCATATTTATAGACGACCTCTCCTTCCAGAGTCAGGATAAAAACTACACCTCGCTAAAGGCTGTGCTTGAGGGAGGGCTTGCGGCTCGTCCCGATAACGCGCTGATTTACGCGACCTCAAACCGCCGCCACCTTATCAAGGAAAGCTGGGCGGACAGGGACACCGACGACGTTAACCGCCGCGACAATATGCAGGAAACGCTTTCGCTTTCCGACCGCTTCGGACTTTCGGTATGCTTCGGCAATCCCGATAAAAAGGAATACCTCGAGATTGTTTTCGCCTTAGCGGACAGAGCAGGTATAAAAACGCCTCCCGAGGAGCTTTCCGTACTTGCGGAACGCTTCGCCTTAGGCAGGGGCGGCCGTTCGCCGAGGTGCGCTAAACAGTTCATTGAATCCCTCGGAGGTCAGGAATGAAAAGAAAAATTCTCGCGGCGCTTTTAGCGCTCGTTACGGTTATATCTGCGCTTTCGCTTTCGTCATGCGGCGAAAAAAGCGAATATCCCGTGCAGATAGGTAAAACCGTTATCAACAGTGAACCCGAAAATATCGTAATACTTAATAAAAACCTCGCTGATATAATCTCCTGCATCGGCTACGATATAAAGCTCGCGGGACGCAGCGACGAGGTGAATCAGAAAGGGATGGAGGTTGTGCCGAGTGTCGGCGCGGCATCAAACCCCTCAACCGATAAAATCATCAAGCTTAAGGCGGATATGGTTTTCGCGGATGAAAGCCTTAATTCTAAAGCAAAGTCCGATTTAGAGGCTAAAGGCGTTACCGTAATCACTCCCGAAAGCGCCGCTTCCGTAAAGGAGCTTAAGGCTCTCTACAGGCAGCTCGGCTCAATCCTCGGCGGCAGTATAACGGGTAAAGAAAAAGGCGCCGAAGCGTTCGACAGCCTCTACGAAAGCCTAAAGGATGTCCGTGACGCCGTAGACGATAAGGGTATAGTAAGAACTATATGCTATCTTTATTATGACGGTAAAATGAGGACGATGAACTCCGGCACATGGGGCTGTGAGATGCTCGGCTTTACGGGAGCGTCAAACGTCTTTAAGAACGAGAAAAGCGACGTCGTAAACCTGAAAACGCTTAAGCTCTCGAACCCGGACTTCATCTTCTGCGGAGATATGAGGGTTGTAAACTACCTGAGGAAAAAGCCCGCCTTTAAGAACCTCTCCGCAATTAAAAAGAACATCCATATCATCAGGCTTGACGAAATAAACGCTCAGGGCGACAGCGCTCTCGATACTTTAAGAAAAATGCTTAAGCATATGTATCCGGAGGACTTTTCCTGATGGCTCATCCGATAAAACATTTTTTAACAATAACGCACCACCGCCATAAGGTAATCGCAAACTGCTTCCGTGCGGGAATACCGCTTCGCGGACTTCTTCACGACCTCTCAAAGTATTCTCCCACCGAGTTTATCCCAGGCGCAAAATACTTTCAGGGGCACCGCTCTCCGAACGAAGGCGAGCGCGAGGCTTACGGCTACTCTAAGGCATGGATGCACCATAAGGGCAGAAACCGCCACCACTTTGAATACTGGACGGATTACGATAAAAAGACGAAGCGGATGACGGGCATTAAAATGCCGAGGAAGTATCTTATAGAGATGTTCTGCGACCGTGTTGCGGCGAGTAAGATTTATAATAAGGAAAACTATACCGACAGCAAGCCGCTCGATTATTTCCTTCAGGCGAGGGACAACCGCATTTCGGTTATCAACGACGATACCTCAAAGGAAATCGAGTATCTGCTCAGGATGCTCGCCGAAAAAGGCGAAAAAGAAACTTTCAGATATATAAAAAAGATAAGGAGAAAAGGTAATGTCAAAGGTGAATGATACAATCAACGCTATGACTGAATATTTTCGCGGAGACGTAAGACGTATCCATCATTTTATGAAGGTATATACAATCGCCCGCACAATCGGGCTCAACGAAAAGCTCCCCGAAGACGTTCAATATCTGCTTGAAATCGCGGCAATTACCCACGATATCGGAATTAAAGTCAGCGAGGAAAAGTACGGTTCCTCACTCGGCGAGCTTCAGGAGCAGGAGGGTCCGCCCGAGGCCGAAAAGCTGCTCGACAGGCTCGGCTTTGACGAGGAATTTATCGACAAGGTATGTTACCTTATCGCCAATCATCATACATATAAGGGTATCGACAACGCTCCGTACCGAATTCTCGTAGAAGCGGACTTCCTGGCGAATATTTACGAGGACCATATCAGCATGGAGCTTGCGCATAACGTTAAGGAAAAGATTTTCCGCACCGAAGCAGGCATAAAAATGTTTGAGCTTATGTATCCGCGTGCTGCGGGTATTGAGGAGCCGCCTGCTTCAAAGCCTATTACGGCATTTTAAATAACTCTGATAAAGCAAGAAAGCGTGCGCACCTATATATCCATCGCTCGTGCGCACGCAGGGCGCAACTGAGCGGGAAATATAAAATGTTTTTTTACTTTATAAGGAACGCAGTTTCTTATAAAGTAAAAAACCGCCGGCGTGATAATCACGCCGGCGTTAATTTATACCTTACTGTTTATCAGATTACTCTTACGCGGATAACCTCGTCGAGAGCCTCGATTGCAGCAGCGCAGCTGTCGTCGTCACAATCAACGATAGCATAGCCGTAAGCGCCGCGGGTCTTAGCTTCAACAGCCTTTAAGCTCTTAACCGCGCCGGTAATATTCTGAACCGCGTTCTCGGCGGTGTTGAATAATACGCAGTAACGGGTTGAGCCTGACTTAGCCATAGAGAGGTTGGGATAGTTAACGGAGTTGATGATATTACCGTTCTCAAGATACTCCTTAACCTGGTCGGCAGCCATAACCGCACAGTTGTCCTCAGATTCGGGAGTAGAAGCTCCGAGGTGAGGCATACAGATTACGCCGTCCTCAGCGAGAACCTCGTCGGTTGAGAAATCGGTAACGTATTTTGCAACCTTACCGCTCTTGATTCCGTCAAGCACTGCCTGAGCGTTTACAAGACCGTCACGGCTGTAGTTAAGAATACGGACGCCGTCCTTCATCTTAGCGATTTCTTCGGAGTCAATCATATCTCTTGTAGCGTCCATAAGCGGAACGTGAACAGTAATATAATCGCTCTTTGTGATTACGTCGTCGAGTGTGCCGAACACCTCGATAGAGGGGTCGAGCTTTAAAGCGTTATTAACGGAGAGGAAGGGGTCGTAACCTATAACCTTCATTCCGAGAGCTACGGCGGAGTTTGCTACGAGAATACCGATAGCGCCGAGTCCTACAACGCCGAGGGTTTTACCCATAATCTCGGGACCTACGAACTGGCCCTTGCCTTTTTCTGCCATTTTACCGACAGCATCGCCGTTGCCCTTTAAGGTCTTAGCCCATTCAATACCCTCAACAACCTTTCTTGAGCTTAAGAAAAGTCCTGCGAGCACAAGCTCCTTAACGGCGTTTGCGTTAGCTCCGGGAGTATTGAATACCACGATACCCTTATCAGAGCAGGCGTCCTTCGGGATGTTGTTAGTGCCTGCTCCGCAGCGTGCGATAGCGAGAAGGCTCTCGGGCATTTCCATATCGTGCATAGACGCGCTTCTTACGAGTACCGCGTTCGGATTCTCGACAGCGTCACCTACGTTATAGTTATCGCCGAGACGGCTTGTGCCGTTAGGCGAGATTTTATTAAGTGTTAAAACGTTATACATATGTATACCTCTTTTCAATCAGCTATTCTCAGCTTCGAACTTCTTCATAAACTCAACGAGCTTTTCTACGCCCTCGATAGGCATAGCGTTGTAGATAGAAGCTCTCATACCGCCTACTGTGCGGTGGCCCTTAAGGTTTACGAAGCCTGCGGCGGTCGCTTCCTTAACGAACTTAGCGTCGAGGTCTGCGTCGCCTGTTACGAACGGAACGTTCATAAGCGAACGGTCCTTCTTTACTACGGTACCCTTGAACATCTTGCTGGAGTCGAGGTAATCGTAGAGGATAGCAGCCTTCTTCTCGTTATACTTCTTCATTTCCTCGAGGCCGCCCATATCCTTAACCCACTTAAAGATTTTACCGCAGATATAGATATCGTAGCAGGGAGGTGTATTATAAAGAGAATCAGCGTCAGCCTGAGTCTTATACTTCATCATTGTAGGAGTTCCGGGAAGAACGTCGTCGGAAATTAAATCCTCGCGGATAATAACAACCTGTAAGCCTGCGGGGCCTGCGTTCTTCTGAACGCCCGCGTAGATTACGCCGTACTTCTCAACGTCAACAGGCTCCGAAAGGAAGCAGGAGCTTACGTCGGAAACGAGGGGCTTACCCTTAGTATTCGGGAGCTCGTGGAACTTAGTTCCGTAGATTGTATTATTCTCACAGATATAAACGTAATCGGCGTCCTCGCTTATCGGGAGGT
This sequence comes from uncultured Ruminococcus sp., assembly GCA_905234015.1. Taxonomy (GTDB): domain Bacteria; phylum Bacillota; class Clostridia; order Oscillospirales; family Acutalibacteraceae; genus Ruminococcoides. The sequence continues at coordinate 6,593 of CAJOFK010000022.1, read as the reverse complement.
CGGAGCAATCGGGGATATAAGAGAAGGTCTTATCCTCGGATGTAGCTATCTTATTAGCCTGACCGTAGATCTTAGCCTCGGCAAAGGCTTTCTTCGCCCACTGACCTGTAACGATATAGTCGGCAACCTTATTCTTCATCAGGTTCATCGGGATAGCGGCGAACTGTAAGCTCGCGCCGCCCTGTAAAAAGAGCACCTTATAATTATCGGGGATATTCATAAGCTCGCGAAGGTCTTTCTCGGCTTCTTTAATAATATCGTCGAACCATTTTGAACGGTGGCTCATTTCCATTACGGACATTCCGCTGCCCTTATAATCGAGCATTTCGTCAGCGGCTTCTTTGAGAACAGACTCCGGAAGTACTGCCGGACCTGCGGAAAAGTTATAAACTCTTGCCATTTTAATTACTCCTTTTCATAAATATATTATTACCTTGCGTATTGATAAAATTACACGGTATAAATTATACTCTTTTTAATAAACATTGTCAATGATTTAACGATATTTTTATATGTCCTCGTCAAACGTGAACGTTCCTATCAAAAATGTAATATCCCCGCACGTTAAACGTACTATGAAATTCTAGATACTCGGGGAACGTTCTGCTGCAGAATATTTAATTACGCATTACGCATTAATTACTATCCTCGCTTCATTTCTCCGACAACACTTCTTATATCGTCCCTCATTCTTATCGCTTCATTTCTCGCCTCTTTAGCGAAGTCCTTTTCCGTTGCGCCCTGAGCCTTAGTCCATGCGCACATAATACCGCGGCTTGAATTGATAACCGCGCCGACGCCGTTTTTATCGAAGGCGTACTTAACATCCTCGGCTCCGCCGCCCTGAGCACCGTAGCCGGGAACTAAGAAAAACGTATGAGGAAGCTTCTCTCTTAATTCCTTAAGCATTTCGGGATATGTAGCGCCTACTACCGCGCCGACAGCGCTGTAGCCGTACTGACCTCTTAAAGCCTCTCCCCAGCCTTCGCACATCTCGCCCATATTTTCGTAAACGGTTTTCCCGTCAATCTCCTTATCCTGAAGCTCGCCGGAGCTCGGGTTGGAGGTTTTTACGAGCACGAATATGCTCTTATCCTTTTCCTCACAAATCTTGAGCAGGGGATTGATTCCGTCGGAGCCTAAGTAACCGTTAACCGTCAGAGCGTCGGCTGAAAACGCCTCAAACTCCTCGCCGTCGATATCAGTCGAGCCGAGGTGAGCGGCGGCGTAAGCCTGCATTGTTGTGCCGATATCGTTTCTCTTGCCGTCGGTAATAACGTACATACCCTTGCTCTTAGCGTAGGCTATCGTATCGGCTAGCGCCTTAACGCCCTGCCAGCCGTACATCTCGTAGTACGCCGCCTGAGGTTTAACCGCAGGTACAATATCGTAAAGCGCGTCTATAAGTGCTTTATTGAACTCATAAAGCGCCGCCGCGGCGCCTTCGAGGGTTTTGCCGTACTTTTTAAAGCACTCGTCTTTAATAAAGCCGGGTACATAATCAAGCTTCGGGTCGAGCCCCGCAACCGTCGGATTTCCGTATTCAATTATCTTCTTTATCAATCTATCCATTATTTTTATATGTCCACGTCAATCGCAGACGTTCCTTTCTGAAATGTATATCCCCCGTACGTTTAATATCCTATGAAATTTTGGATGCTTGGGGAACGTTCTGCTGTAGACTGTCGGGCAGTCGTTGTTGTTTCTTATGCCGAGCTATCTGCTCGACCTACAGACTAGCCACCAGCCACTAGCCACTTACTTAGTCAAGATCAAACAGCTCGTATCTGAAGTTCCTGTAGTCCTTACGGTGAGCCTTCTGGAACGCGATAGCTGAACGCGGGTGGCTGTTGCGCTGGCCTGTAATAATATACGGGATGTCAAAGCCCCACTGAACGCCCTGATCCTTAAGCGCGATCATATAATTCTCGATATGGTCGAGAATCGGCTCGGGGCGGTATTTCGGATTCTTAAGGAAGCCGATTAGCAGCTCGCTGCGGCAGTTTCCGGCTCCGCGTCCCATACCCATAGCCGTAGCGTCAAGGTAGCTTACGCCTTCCTGAAGCGCGTCGATTGTATTCGCGAACGCGAGGCTCTGATTATCGTGAGCATGGATTCCGACCTGCTTGCCGTATTTATCGGCAAATTCAAGGTACATCTGAGAAGTACGTCTTATCTGCTCGGGATAGTAAGCGCCGTAGCTGTCAACAATATAGAAAACATCCACGGGGCTGTCGCCGAAAAGCTCCAGCGCCGCCTTTAAGTCCTCGGTCTTTTCCTTTGAAATCGCCATAATATTGATAGCGGTTTCGTAGCCGAGCTTATGAAAATGCTCAATCATATCAATCGCGACAGGTACCGCGTTAACGTAGGTAGCCACTCTGATTAAATCAACAGGGCTCTCGTTCTTCGGGCGAATATCGTTTTTATAATCACAGCGGCCTACATCCGCCATAATCGCAATCTTCATAGGCGAGTCGTTCTCGCCGACAATAGCGCGGATATCCTCATCGTCGCAGAACTTCCACTTACCGAACCTGTCGGCGGGGAAAATCTCCTTAGATGCCTTATAGCCGAACTCCATATAATCCACGCCCGCATTAATATTAGCCTTATAAAGATTTCTTACAAACTCATCCGAGAAGAAGAAATCGTTGCAAAGTCCCCCGTCCCGAAGCGTAGCGTCGAGCACTCGCACGTCGTGTCTTACTGACAGCAAATTACCTTTTGACATTTATATCACTCCTAAATTTACCTTGTAAGCGCTTATCACTTACCTCTATATACAACCTTACCGTCTAAAACAGTATACTTAACCTTTCCGTAAAGCTCACGGGTTTTAAACGGACAGTTTTTACTCTTTCCGTGAAGCTCGTTTACATCAACAATATAATTCTCGTTGATATCAAAAATCACGATATCCGCAGGTCTGCCGTCCATAAGCGAGCCGGCGTTAATACCTAAAATCTCCGCGGGATTTGTGCTCATCTTCCTTATCAGCTCGTTTATCGTAAGATATCCGGGCATAACGAGGTTTGTAATTCCCGCCGAAAGCGAGGTTTCCATACCGATTGAGCCGTTAGGCGCTTTCTCAAAATCCGCCTTTTCCTCCGGAGCGTGCGGTGCGTGGTCGGTAGCTATAGCGTCGATAGTACCGTCCGCAAGCCCTTTTATAATCTCCCTGCGGTCGTCCTCGCGCCTGAGCGGAGGATTCATACGATAGTCCGCGTCACGCCGCAAAAGCTCCTGCTCGGTAAACGAGAAGTAATGCGGAGCGGTTTCGCAGGTAACCTTAACTCCGCGCGCTTTGGCGTCGCGAATCATTTTAACCGAATTTTTCGTGCTGACGTGGCAGATATGAACCGGAACGTCAATCGCGTCGGCATACGCGATTTCACGCTGAGCTCCGCAATCCTCGGCAGCGCAGGGAATTCCCTTAACTCCGAGCTTACGCGATACCTCTCCCTCATTCATAATGCCGCCGTCGGCAATCGGAAGGCTCTCGCAGTGAGCGGTTATTTTAAGCCCCAGTCCGGGCGCCCTCTTCATAGCCTCGATAAGCATTTTTGTATTTTCAACCGGACGGCCGTCGTCGGAAAGCGCGACGGCGCCGGCGTTTTTGACCTCGTCTAAATCGGTAGGCTCAAGACTTTTTAAGCCTTTAGTAATACTCGCGGCGACATACACCTTAGCGTCGGCGTTTTCGGCCTTTTCGAGTATATATTTTACGGTTTCGGCATTATCAACCGTCGGAGCCGTGTTCGGCATAGCGAGCAGGGAGGTTACTCCGCCCGCCGCGGCAGCCTTACATCCGGAAATAATATCCTCCTTGTAGGTCTGACCCGGGTCACGCAGGTGAACGTGCATATCAACAAGCCCCGGAGCGGCAATAAGTCCGTCCGCGTCGATTACCGAGTCCGCGCCGTCAAAGGAGCCTATGCCCTTTATTTTACCGTCCTCAATAAGGATATCGGCTGTTTTATCAAGATACTGAGCGGGGTCTATAACCCTCGCGTTTTTAATCAGCAATGTCGCCATAATTTACCTCCGGGTATTCAGCGAAGCTATTAAACTCTTATCCCCTTCTCGGTCTGTGCTGAGAGCTGTCGGGACGTCTGCGCTGCGCGTTATCGGGACGTCTGCGCTGAGTGCCGTCGGGGCGTCTGCTCTGCGGATATACATTCCTTCTTACGGGACGTCTTTCCTCGGAGGAGCGAACCTTAACGAGGTCGTTTTCTCCGCGGTTGGCGTTCTGGCGCGCTCTTTCGCGCTGAGCCTCACGCTGGCGTCTTCTCTGCTCGGCAGCCTTTCTCTTGCGCTCTTCCTCAATTTTTCTGCGTTTTTTCTGAGCGCGGCTCTTTTTAATAGCTCTGTAAACGTTTATTGTAAAGTATTTTAGATGGATAGCAATATAGCAGATTACCATCCAGATTCCTTTTAATACGTTGAGTATTCCGCGGCCGATAGCCTTGAATACTCTGATAACCGCTTCGCGGGTTTCGAGGCTTTCCTCGCGAATCATACGCGACTCCTCTTTAGCCGCCGTGTACTCGTCAACCGCCGTTTTAACGTCGGTATAGGAATACATATCCTCCTTATCGGGAATCTCCTCGAAGTAGTCGTCAGCCTCGCCGAATGTCTTCCTTTCGCCGTCGGGCTCAACGATTTCGACCTCGCTCTCATAGGGGCGCTTACGCTCGGGCTTTTCGGGTTTTTCGGAGAACTCCATCGGCTCGGCAATCGGGATTTCCTCTTCCTCCTCTATAGGCTCGGAAACCGATTTCACGTTATTCGCGACAATCTTCTCGGCAATAGGAACCTCTCTCGTATGCTTCTTTTCGGCTAAGGGCTCGTCCTTAAACTTCTCGGAGCTCTTGCTTACTACGGGAGGCTGCTCCTCAATCTCCGAAACGTCGATAATCGGCGCTTCCTGTGCAGGCATATCGGGAATTTCCTCGGGCTCGGGAGCTTCGCTGCCGATTTCGGGAGCAGGCTGATAATTCTTCATAAAGCTCATAGTAGGCTTAGTTACGCTGAAGATAGTCTTTTTGCGCGGAATCTTCGTAGTCTCGGAAATCCTGCGTCTGTGAGCTAAATCGTGCACGATATTAGCGTGCTTTCTCTTAGGATTCTTAAAGTGCTTATACAGTAAAATAAACACAACTAATACGATAATAATTCCGAGCAGGGTTACTCCGCCGTAGATGATAAAGGACTGATAGCGTACAAGAAAGCTGTTTTCGGGGATTCTCGTGCTCTCGATAACCGCCGTAAAGAGTTCCTTATCATCGGAGGTAAGCTTCTGACCGGCAGGAGCCGCGAGAGTCAGGTTAATATTCATACCGTTCACTATGGTGAGATACTGCTGAGCCTGAACGATTTTCTTTCCGGACTTCGTACTCATAGTGAGGAATATGTATTTAAGACCGTTGCAGGCAACTACCGAACCTGACTTATAAGCGTTATCGTTAAGATATTTATTCATAACGCCCTTGAGCTGTGCACTCGAAAGATAGGCGTAGTTATTAATCTTCTCGCTGTTTTTATCCTTAGTCATAGTAACGGTCAGGGTAAGCGCGTTGTCCTGCTTTATGCCCTGAAGATAGATATTGCCGTCCTTAAATCTTTCCATTGTCTCCTTATAATCGAGATTGAACTTCGAAAAATACGAGTCGTTCTTTTTGCTGTGGCGCGTAACCGCAGGCATATCATTCGGTATAGACAGCGTCATACCGAGCTCTTTAATCTCGTAAGACGTACTTTTTGCGTAAACCGCGACCGACAGCGCCGACGCCGCGATAACAAGTACGACCAATACGGAAAAAATTCGGGATAATACTTTCATTTTCAATACCTCCGCAGATTTTCGGGCCATATTCTGACGAAAGCCCTAATAACACATCATATAGTATACTATTTTCGCGCTCTAAAAGCAAGAAAAAACGCGAATTTAAGCGGATAAATTATCTCTTTACCTGCGCCGTTTTTTGTGATAAAATTACAAATGGTGATAAATATGTTAGAACTTGAACTGAAAAAGCTTATAAATGACTCAAAATCAAACGAATCCCTTAAGAAGGAGCTTCTTAATACCAAAAACAGCCCGGAGCCTATGAGGGATTTCTGCGATGTTTGCCGGCGCTTCGGCTACGAGATTTACCTCGGCGAGCTTTTCGCTTACGGCGAGGATATGAACGACTCAAAGCTGAGAGCGACTAACGGCGGCGGCAGCTTTGCAATCGAAGGCTGGAATGACGCGCTCGAGAATATTTATGATGAGCTTCTGTAAGAGGATTCAGGATGTAGTAGTTTGGATTAGAATTTTTTCTTCAGCCATCCGGTCCGCGTCAAAATAAAGTCGTCTCTCTCGTCCTAAGAACGGACTCGCGATACTCCTTATTTGGGCGAGCGCTTTTGCTCCCTTCATCCGCCACAGGCGGCGGTCGCAACGCTACATGCACACGCAGGGCGCAGCTGAGCGAGCAATATAAAATGTTTTTACTTTATAAGGAACGCAGTTTCTTATAAAGCAAGAAAGCGTGCGCACCTAAGTGCGGAGCTTTCGTATATCCATCGCTCGTGCGCACGCAGGG
>CAJOFK010000021.1 GCA_905234015.1 uncultured Ruminococcus sp. | reverse complement strand
GGCTTGAACAAAGTGAAAGCCCGCGCCTTGAGACGCGGGTTGGTAACGGGGCTTATAGCCCACGAGCAAACCACCCGTTTGACGGGTGGTTATGATTTTCTATTCTGTTTCCTTTAACTATAAACGCCTTTTTGCTGATTTCGGCAAGCGGGTCGTCGCTGTGACTGTCGGAGTAGAATTCGTCAATTTCTCCGCCGTAAAGCTCGTAAAAAAGGCGAACCTTTTCTTTACCGTGGCAGTTTATTCCCGAGTATTTGCCGGTATGTACGTCAACCCTTGAGGCGGTGAGGTTCTTTATTTTTAGACGTTCGCAAATCGGTTTAAGGAGAAATTCGGGCGACGCGGAGATTATTATATCATCATCCTTTTTCTGCTCAAGATACCAGCCTTTTATATTTTTCTCGTGAGTATCCCAGAAGTCCTTTATATCCTTTTCGGGATTTATCTTTAAAAGAAAACGGAACATAATTTCCTTCATATCGGTTTTTGTGCCCTTCTTAAAAAGGTAGAACTTTAAAACCGCCTTTAGTAAAGACGGCGAGTATTTTATTATTGACGGGTGGCGCCTCAGGCTGAAAAGATAAAAATGAGCCGTTGAGTCGCCCGCGTAAATCGTTTTGTCAAAATCGTATACGTTCATAAATTCAGGATTCAGGGTTAAGGATATAGGATATAGGGAATATCCCTATAACTTTTAATTTAAAACTTACTTTATTATAATCGAAAATTACCTCATTGTAAACATTTTCATTCATATATCACTTGTTAAATTTCGGATTTTATAGTACAATATATATAATTATACTAAAATGGGGAAGTTTTTGGAGAAGTGTTCGGATATATAAGGATTTACAAAAGCGAGCTGCTTGTTCGCGAATATGAGGCATATAAATCCGTATACTGCGGGCTCTGTAAAAAAATAGGCAGGGACTATTCATTCCTTTCCCGTATGCTTTTGAGTTATGACTGTACCTTTTACGGTATGTTTCTTATGTCGCTTAAAAGAAGCTGTACGGGCTTTGAAAAAGGCAGGTGCCGGTTTAATCCGTTTAAGCCATGCGGTTTTTGCAAATGCGGTGACGACGCTCTCGCTAAGGCAGCGGCTGTCAACGTAATTCTTTCCTACTATAAGCTCGTTGACGATATCAGCGACAGCGGATTTTTTAAAGGGCTCGGGTTGAGAATAATAAAGCCGTTCTTTTCGCGCGGACGAAACAAGGCCGCCCGTAAGTATCCCGAAATCGACTCTCTCGCTGAAAAAATGTTGAGTTCCCAGCAGGAGGCGGAGAAAAATCCCGATTGCGGGCTCGATATGGCGGCTGACCCGACCGCTGAGTTTCTTGCTTTACTGCTTGAACTTGAGGGCAGTGAAAACGAAAAGAGAATTTACCGTCAGATAGGCTACGGGCTCGGGCGTTTTATTTACCTTGCCGACGCCGCCGACGATTATAAGAAGGATATTAAAAAAGGAAGGTTTAATCCGTTTAACGGTTATGAGGAGAATTTAGCGGAGATTGTAAGCAATAACCTTTCCGCCTCGCTTGCGATGACCTTTGACGCGTATAATCTTCTTGAGCTTATTGATTTTAAGGGCATAATTGATAACGTAATTTTAAAAGGCCTGCCGAGCGTGCAGGCGGAAATTGTTGATAAAATAAAGGAATTTAAGAAAACAGAGGTAAATAATGAAGGATCCGTATGAAGTTCTCGGCGTATCGCCGAGCGCGAGTGAAAGCGAAATAAAAGCCGCTTACAGAAATCTCGCGAAAAAATATCACCCCGATAACTATACCGACAGTCCTCTCGCGGATGTTGCGGAGGAGAAGATGAAGGAGGTTAACGAGGCATACGATGAAATAATGAATATGCGTAAAAACGGCGGCTCATCCTCCGCGGGCTACGGCGGATATTCGGGCGGTTACTCCGGCGGATATTCCGCAGGCTACTCAAATCCGAATTCGCGCTACGCAAACGTTCGTATGCTGATTCAGCAGAACCGTCTTGACGAGGCTGAAAGAATCCTCGACTCGGAGTCCGAGCACAGCGCAGAATGGTACTTCTTACGCGGAATGTGTTATTTCAGACGCGGCTGGACTCAGCAGGCGGCGCAGCATTTTCAGCGCGCGTGCCAGATGGAGCCGAATAATATGGAATACCGTCAGGCGCTCGACCATATGAGCCGTCAGCAGTCCTACGGCTTCGGAGGTTATAATACAGCTCCCGGCCAGTCGAGCGATTGCAGTATGTGCGATATCTGCGCCGGCGCTATGTGCCTTAACTGCCTTTGCAGGAGCTGCGGAGGCTGCTGATGAAGAATAAATCGTTCAGGGTTGCTTTTTGCGGACTTATAAGCGCACTTTCGCTTGTGCTTATGATTTCAACCTCGGTTGTACCCGCAGCTACCTACGCCTTTCCTTGCTTTGCGGGATTTCTGCTCACAGCCGTTGTGGTAGAATTCGGCGAAAAATGGGCGCTTGCGGCTTACGCCGCCGTTTCCGTGCTTTCGCTGTTTTTAGCGGGGGATAAGGAAGCCGTGGTTTACTTTATAGGCTTTTTGGGCTTTTACCCGATTGTAAAGAGCTTTATCGAAAGACTTCGCTCAAAGGCGGTTCAGTACGTTATAAAATACGCGCTGTTTACCGTATCTATGATAGGCGCGTTTACGGTATGCAAGTTTGTGCTTGCGATACCCGACGAGGAATTTACCGTTATGGGCTTTTATATCCCGTGGGCGTTTTTAATCGCCGCAGAAGCTGTATTCTTCGTTTACGACAGGTGCGTTTCAATTCTTGTTTTCAGATACATCACCTCAATAAGAGGAAAGATTTTTAAGCTTTAGAAGTTATAAAAAGAAGTTTTGACGGATGGTGAAAATATGAAGATTTTTAAAAGACTTCTGGTTCCGTTTATAATGCTGGCTGTAATTGCCGCGTGCTCTGCTGTAAGCGCGGGCGCGGTTACGGGCGCCAAGGCGCTGACTACCGCGGCGGTCAACATCCGTAAAGGTCCCTCAAGCGCTAACGGAGTGGTGGAGGCTGTTAAAAAAGACACGACTCTTACCGTTTTATCTCCGAGAAAAGCAAACAAGACGTGGTATAAGGTAATGCTGAAATCCGGCTCAACCGGGTACGTTCATTCCGACTACATAAAGTTCAAGAAGAACCAGCTGCTCGTTCCCGAAACCGGTACCGGTTACTCGGGCTATACCGTAACGTTTAAGAACTATATTAATACCACTAAAAAGATAATTAAGTGGTCAAGCGCCGACGAATCAATCGCAGGGGTTGACGAGAACGGTAAGGTAAGCTGTCATAAGACCGGCACCGTCAAAATCACGGCGAAAGCGGGGGATAAGTCCTCAAGCTGTACGCTGAAAATCAAGGCTGCCGAGGTAACATTCGAGAAAAACAGCTACTCGATGTATACGGACGATACCTTAACCGTAACAGCTAATTGCAAGAAAAAGGTTGAATATAAGAGCTCGGATAAGAAAATCGCCGAGGTTAATTCCTCGGGAGCGGTTACCGCTAAAAAAGAGGGAACCGTCACGATTACCGCGCACAGCAAATCCGGACTGAGCGCGTCCTATACTCTTACGATAAAAAAGAGAGTAATTACCCTTTCGCTCTCCGACAGCGCCGTCTATACCGGCTGCCGCGTGAGAGCAGTCGCAAAGGGCGGTAAAGGCTATACCTATAAAAGCTCGAATACCAAGATTGCAACCGTAAGCTCTTCGGGTATTATTACGACTAAATCTGCCGGAAAAACGAAGATAACCGCCGATTATAACGGCATTAAGGCGTCTCAGGTTTTAAAGGTTAAGGACGGTAAAAGCGTCAACATCTCGCTCGACGACGACTCCGTTAAAAAGGGAATGACGCTCGTAATCAAATCAACTACCGCGGGAGTAAAGTGGAAGTCCACCGATACCTCGGTAGCAACCGTTGAAAACGGTTATGTGCTTGCTAAAAAGAAGGGCACGGTAATTATTAGAGCCTGTATCTCGGGCGGCGCAAATGACTGTATTGTTAAGGTTAAGGACGCCGAGCCGGTTAAGTTCGTATATACCTCCGAGAACTCCGCTCTGCTTAATAAAGAGGTTAAGTTCTACGCGATTACCGACGATATACGCACGGACGTTAAGTTCTCTATAACCTCCGCCGAGGGTAAAAAGCATTGGCTTTACTATCCTACCAAGGCTCAGGAGGGGACGGGCTTCTTGTGGAAATCGGCAATGAGCTTTACGGAGCCCGGCTTCTATCAGATTGAAGCGTATTCAAAAACCGCTTCCGATAAGGAATGGAAAACCTGCGACGGCGGAAAGGGTACCTTCTTCGTTAATAAAAACACCAGCCGAACCGCCTGCTATAAGGGGGAAAGACTGGTCACCACTAAGGTGCTTAAGCATATCGCAACTTATGAGGGCTATGTGCCTAAGGTTGAGGAGGACCCGCTTGTTGCAAATTCCCCGACAGTCGGCTACGGCAGGGTTGTATATTCCGGTACAACCTTCTACAACAACCTTACTAAAAATGAGGCGTTCGCCTATCTCGTGAATACGCTTAACGAATCGGCGTATACCACGAGAATTAACGCGGTTTTAAAGGAATATAAAATCAAGTTTAATCAGAATCACTTCGACGCGTTAGTCGATTTATCCTACAACCTCGGCGCATACGCTATCACGAATCACGACGAGCTTATCGGCTCGCTTACCAATACCTACGGTAAGGATTCCTATAAGAATACCGGATATATCAGCAAGCCGTCAGTTGTTTTAAGAAAAAGCGCTGACGCGAGTTCGAAGAAGCTTGCGTCGATTCCGGCGGGTACAATCGTAAAGCTGAGCTCTAAGAAGTATAACGATACCTGGTACAAGGCTAAAATTTCCGACGGCACAAAGGGCTATATCAAGACCAATCAGGTTACAAAGCGTTCCGCGGATACTGAGACGCGAAACCTTAAAAACGTTCCCGTATCAACCTACGCCGTGAACTTCCTTAAATATCATCACGCGAGCGGAGTTTGCTACAAGGGGCTTTTATACAGGAGAGTTGACGAGCTCGAAATATTCTTCTTTAACGATTACGAAAACGACGGAAAGAAGAATAAGTACGAAATATCATTCATCTGTCCTAAAAATCCGGACTTCCGGCTTTAATATAACTTCTAAAATTTAATCCTCCGTCATATCTTATTTCAGGACAAGTTAAAGGAGAAAAAGATATGCGAGGAGTAATATTCACTCTCAGAAAAAGAAGAAACCGGCACGCCTTGCCTAAGGTAAGGCTGCCGGGTATTGCTGAGCTTAAATCATTTTTCAGGCGCAGGGGAGCGGCGGTTTTCTTTACCGCGGCGGTTTTGCTCGGGCTGTTTATCGGCTCGGTATCAGTCAGCGGATTCAGCGAAAAAACGCTTAAAACGCTTGATTTGCTGTTTACCACTAATCTTCCCGAGCGGCTGAAGGGTGGTTTTGCCTCGGCCTTCGCGGCGAGCTTTGCTTCGGACTTTATTTTCCTGTTTGTATCGGCTTTATGCGCGCTGAGCTTATGGGGGATAGCTCTTATGCCGTTTATAGCGGCGTTTAAGGGCTTCGGAGTAGGAATAAGTGCCGCGTATCTTGTAAGCTCCTACGGCTTAAAAGGAGCTTTACTCTACTTTCTTATAATACTGCCGGGTGTTTTCGTGTTCAGTATCGCTCTGATTTACGAGCTTTCGGCGTGCTTTTCAATAAATAAAAAAATATTAATCAACCTCGTAAAGGGAAAGGCGTATCCGCTTAAGGGAGCGCTTACCGCATTTTTCAGAAAAAGCGTGAGATACCTCGCTGCCGCGCTTGCTGCCTCGGCGCTTGACGCGGTGTTGTGGATACTTTTCGCGGGCTTTTTCAAGTAGTTTACGGGTTGGATTGGGGTAAAAATGGATAAGGCAAAACTGGGAATAACGAGATTTTTCTCGGGATACTTAAGAAATTTTCATAAAATGCTGCTTGCGAACCTGCTTTTCGCGGTTCCGCTTTTGGCGTTCTGGGCGATTTTTCATTTTATTAATACGCTTACGGGTTTGCACCTCGCGTTTATTTCCTTCGCTCCGATTATCTTCGTGTTTCCGTTTTTTGCGGGAATAACGCTGTTTACGAGGGACGTGGTGCTCGAGAGGGAAAACGTGCCGGTTGTAAAGCTGTTTTTTAAAGGGCTTAAGGAAAACTTTTTATATTTTCTTATTCACGGCGTGTTACTTTACTTAGCGATTTTCTTCTGCTACTCCTCAATAACGCTGTACTGGAGAATGGCTCAGACTAACGGTATCTTTTATTTCGCCTTCGGAGTTGCGGTGCTTATCTCGATAGCCGTGCTGTTTATCTTTTACAACGTTCCGGTTATGACCGTAACCTTCGATTTATCGCTGAAAAATATTTATAAAAACTGCGCGCTTATGGCGTTCGGCGAGCTTAAGAACAACTTCTTCGCAACAATCGGGCTGTTCTTGCTGTTTATTGTGGGAGCAACCGTATTTTTAGCCGCGCCGACAGCTCCGATGAAACTGATTGTAATAGCCGCTTTCTCGGTTATTCTCATTCCCTCGACCGCCTCGTATATTATGAACTTCTACGTTTATAAGGATATGGAAACAGTCATCTCAAACGGCGAGGTTAAATCGGACGAGCTAAAGAGAAAAATGGAAGATAAACGAAACGAGATTAAAAAGCAGGAGGAAGAGGAAAAGCTCGACTTTTCCGCTTTAGACCTCGACGAGAGAAAGGACGGCGAGGAGTACCTGTACTTTAACGGAAAAATGATAAAGCGCAAAGTGCTTATCGAGATGAAGAAAAACGGAGAGAACGCCGATGAGTAAGAAAAAAACCGGGAAAAAGAAAAACAACGCTCCTAAAAAGAAAAAGAAGAATATAAAAAAGCTTCTTATTACGCTGGCGGTTGTGGCGGTTATCGCGGCGGCTGTCGCGGTATCATACGTTATATATCTTAACACCTCGCTCGAGACGGCGGATTTTGCCGGAAAAACCTTTAACAGCGTAAGCGCGCTTGACGCGAGCGGCGACGAGGCGGATTTACATAGCGTGTATAACGTCCGCTACGATAATTATCAGGGCTCAATGAAGCTTAGCGGCGACGGTACCTTTGAGCTGTGGATGACTCCGGGCGCGAAGGATGACGGCGAGCACGCCGGAACCTATACCTACGACCGCGATAAACAGGTTTTAAAAGCTAAGTTCAGCGGCGGAGCTAAGGCCGAGTTTAAGCTTATCAGAAACGACGACGGCTCCTTAAAGAGAATAGAAATTCCGTATAACGGCTACACCGTGTATATGGAAAAATCGGAGATTGAATAAAAATCAGGGACTTGCTTAAAATGAGCAAGTCCCTTTTTGAGTATATTCAGCTTTCTTTAGTGTCAATCGTCCATTCAGCCGAGTAGCTTTCGGTTTTACCCGTATCGGTGGTAATCTTCATATGAGCGCTGTCCTTGAAGGTGAATACCCACGGCCTCGAGTTCTTTTCCGTGTCGAGAGTGACGTTCGAGTAAACTACGCCGGAGTTTTTCTTATCGGCTCTAAGCGTGAATTTTCCGCTGTATTTCTTTTTATCGATTTTTCCGCTGAAGGTTCCGTTGCTGTTGAAGGTAATCGTATCGCCGGTTTTTTCGTTAATCCATTTGTAGTCGGTTACGAACATCGCGTACTGGCCTGTCTGGGTTTTAGGAGTTACGGCAATGGATTCGGGAGGTCTTGTTTCTGCCGTTGAGGACGAGCAGCTGCAGCCCGTAAAGGCGGCGATTGCGGCGAGAGCTACCGCAGGGATAATTATTTTTGCTTTCATAATTTTACACCTTCCTTTAGGTTTCGGTTTATTTTAACATATTATTAATGCATTTTGCAATAGTGTAAAGAAAATAGGGGTACAAAATGTATAATAAATTTACAAAAGTCTATTGCTAAAATTTTACTTTTAATATATAATTATTATTGACTATAAGCGTTACTATACGCTGCTGAAAGAAAGGATGTACCGAATATGAAACTTAACAAGGTTACAGTTGACGACATTAACGTAAAGGGTAAGAAAGTCCTCGTAAGAGTAGACTTTAACGTTCCGCTTAAAGACGGAGTTATTACCAACGATAACAGAATCACCGCTGCTTTACCGACAATCAAAAAGCTTATCGCCGACGGCGGACAGCTTATTTTATGCTCTCACCTCGGAAAACCGAAGAACGGCCCCGAGGAGAAGTTCTCGCTCGCTCCCGTAGCGGTAAGACTCTCCGAGCTTTTAGGCAAGGACGTTGTTTTTGCTAATGACGACGAGGTTGTAGGCGAAAACGCAAAGAAGGCTGTTGCCGAGATGAAAGACGGCGACGTTGTACTTCTTCAGAATACCCGTTTCAGAAAAGAAGAAACTAAGAACTTAGAGCCCTTCTCAGGTGAGCTCGCTTCCTTGGCGGATGTATTCGTTATGGACGCTTTCGGCTCAGCTCACAGAGCTCACTGCTCCACAGCGGGCGTTACAAATCACATCAAGGATACAGCCGTAGGTTATCTTATGCAGAAGGAAATTGATTACCTCGGAAACGCTGTAGAGAATCCCGTAAGACCTTTCGTTGCTATCCTCGGCGGCGCTAAGGTTGCCGATAAGCTCAACGTTATCTCAAACCTCCTCGAGAAGTGCGATACTCTTATTATCGGCGGCGGTATGGCTTATACCTTCCTTAAGGCTAAGGGCTACGAAATCGGTAAGTCTTTAGTTGACGATACTAAGCTCGATTACTGTAAGGAAATGATGGATAAGGCCGAGAAACTCGGTAAGAAGCTTCTTCTTCCTATCGATACGGCTGTTGCTTCCGATTTCCCGGATCCTATCGACGGACCTATCGACATTACTGTTGTTGACGCAGATAAGATTCCTGCTGATATGGAAGGCCTTGATATCGGCGATAAGACTCAGGCTCTCTTTGCCGAGGCTGTTAAGAGCGCTAAGACCGTTGTTTGGAACGGACCTATGGGCGTATTCGAGAACCCGACTCTCGCTAAGGGCACAATCGCCGTAGCAGAGGCTTTAGCCGAGACAGACGCTACTACAATTATCGGCGGCGGCGACAGCGCGGCAGCGGTAATCCAGCTCGGTTACTCCGATAAGATGAGCCATATCTCAACAGGCGGCGGCGCTTCGCTTGAGTACCTCGAGGGTAAAGTGCTTCCGGGTATTGATGTAATCGCGGATAAATAATAGATTAATAATTCGTAATATGTCATCCTGAGTGAAGCTTATCGGCTGTCGGGGCTCCCGACCGGAACCGAAGAATCCCCTGATAAAATAAGAACTGTAGGAAGGGGATTCCTCGACAAGCTCACAATGACAAGTGCGAAGAACGTTTCCCGTGTATCCAAAATTTCATAGAGAATTTATGGTACGGGGGATATGAATTTTCAGAAAGGAACGTACACGCTTGACGTGGAAAAATTAAAAAATGAATAAAGCTAAAAGAAAGGCGATTATCGCCGGTAACTGGAAAATGAATAAAACTCCTTCTGAGGCTAAGGCGCTTCTTCAGGAGATTATCCCCGTAGCCGAGGGCGCGGGCTGTGAGGTTATCGCATGCGTACCTTACGTTGATTTAGCCGTTGCTGTTGAGACAGTTAAGGGCACTAACGTAAAAATCGGCGCGGAGAACTGCCACTGGGCTGAGAGCGGCGCTTTCACCGGTGAGATTTCAACAGGTATGCTTAAGGAAGTCGGCGTTGAGTACGTTGTACTCGGCCACAGCGAGCGCCGTCAGTATTTCGGCGAGACCGACGAAACAGTTAACAAGAGAACCAAGGCCGCTTTAGCCGCAGGCTTAAAGCCCATCGTATGCGTGGGCGAGCTGCTTTGGGAGCGTGAGTGCGATATTACCGAGGAGGTTATCGCCCGTCAGATTAAGCTTGACCTCTATGACGTATCTGCTGAGGACGCTAAGAAGTGCGTTATCGCTTATGAGCCCGTTTGGGCTATCGGTACCGGCAAAACCGCTACAGCCGACCAGGCTGAGGAGGTTTGCGCGTTTATCCGTAAGGAGCTCGCTAAGAAGTACGACGAGGAAACGGCTCAGGCAATCACA
This sequence comes from uncultured Ruminococcus sp., assembly GCA_905234015.1. Classification (GTDB taxonomy): domain Bacteria; phylum Bacillota; class Clostridia; order Oscillospirales; family Acutalibacteraceae; genus Ruminococcoides. The sequence goes on along the minus strand of CAJOFK010000021.1, from coordinate 34,315 downwards.
ATCCAGTACGGCGGTTCTATGAACGACGCTAACGCCTCGGAGCTTCTCTCCAAGGTTAACGTTGACGGCGGACTTATCGGCGGAGCTTCCCTCGTTGCCGCTAAATTCGGCGCGATTATTGACGCTGCGACAAAGGGTTAATAATCCCCTTTACTCAACAACTCAGAATTACTGATTTTCAGTAAATTTTACGGAGGAAAAAATTATGAAAAAACCTCTTATACTTATGATACTTGACGGCTTCGGCGTTGCGCCTCCCGAGAATAACGCTATCGCCGCCGCGAATAAGCCTAATCTTGACAGGCTCTTTAACAATAACCCGCTTACTCAAATCGGCGCTTCGGGAATGGACGTAGGTCTTCCGGACGGTCAGATGGGCAACAGCGAGGTAGGTCATACCAATATCGGCGCGGGACGTATCGTGTATCAGGAGCTTACCCGAATCACAAAGACTATCGAGGAGGATAAGCTTAAGGATAATGAGCCCATAGTCAACGCTATGGATTCTGCGCTTAAGAATAATTCATCGCTTCACCTTATGGGACTTATGTCTCCCGGCGGAGTGCACAGCCATATCGAGCACCTCTACGGTATTCTGAAGCTCGCTAAGGCTAAGGGACTTGAAAAGGTTTATGTTCACGCTTTCCTTGACGGACGTGATGTTCCGCCCTCATCGGCTAAGGAATATGTTGCCGACGCTGTTGAGAAGATGAAGGAAATCGGCGTAGGCAGAATCGCTACAGTTCACGGACGTTACTACGCTATGGACCGTGATAACCGCTGGGAACGCGTTCAGAAGGCGTACAGCGCGCTCGTATACGGTAAGGGCGTAGAGGCAGATTGCCCCGTTCAGGCTATTCAGGACAGCTACGACAACGGCGTGACCGACGAGTTCGTAGTTCCGATTGTAGTAAAAGGCGGAGATACGATTAAAGCGAACGACAGTGTTATCTTCTTTAACTTCCGTCCCGACCGCGCCCGTGAGATTACGAGAACTCTCGTTGACCCCGATTTTGACGGCTTTGAGCGCGAGAACGGATTCTTCCCGCTTAACTACGTTTGTATGACTCAGTACGACGCGACTATGCCTAACGTTGAGGTTGCGTTTAAGCCTCAGAGCCTTAAGAATACTCTCGGCGAGTATATCTCGAGCCTCGGTATGAACCAGCTTCGTATCGCGGAAACCGAGAAATACGCTCACGTTACTTTCTTCTTTAACGGCGGCGTTGAGAAGCAGTATGAGGGCGAGGACAGAATCCTCGTTAAATCCCCCGCAGTTGCGACATACGACCTCCAGCCCGAAATGAGCGCTTACGAGGTAACGGACAAGCTCGTTCCTGCTATTAAGTCCGGGAAATACGACGTTATCGTGCTTAACTTCGCTAACTGCGATATGGTAGGCCATACCGGCGTATTTGAGGCTGCCGTAAAGGCGGTTGAGGCGGTTGACGAGTGCGTAGGCAGGGTAACCGACGCTATCTCGGAGATGAGCGGCGTGGCTATTATCACCGCCGACCACGGCAACGCCGACAAGATGGTGGACGAGGACGGCAAGCCCTTTACCGCTCATACCACAAATCCCGTACCTTTCTGCGTAATCGGTTACGACTGCAAGCTCAGAGAAGGCGGTGTTTTAGCTGATATCGCCCCGACTATGCTTAAGATTATGGATATTAAGCAGCCTGAGGAAATGACGGGAAAGAGTATTATAATTTAAGCTTAACAGTTTATAAAAATTGCCGGCTCGGTCTTCCGAGCCGGTTTTTGTATACATATAACTTAATCGTCGTGATGTTCGTTATAATATTCCTCCGCTTCGTCATAATCATAAAAATCGTCGTAATAATCCTCGTAAAAATCCTCCTCGTTTGCGTAGTCCTTAGCGTTATACGGGTCATCAGACTTGCTTTGATATGAGCTATTTGAATTGTAGCTGTATGAGTAGCTGTTGCCGGACGAAGAATACGAATTGCGGGAAGAAAATGAGTTGCTGTTTGATGAGTATGAATACGATGAATAACTGCTGTATGAGCGTCCGGGAAAATAGTGATAACTTTTGTGACTTGAAAAGTTTTCGCTGCATGCTTCAAAAAAGCATCCGAAAAACATAATAATTCCGATGACACCCGCAATCATAAAGATTACTAATAAGAACATCGAAAAGCCGTCATTCACGTCGACCGGTTTATAGTCCGGGTATGTTTTATTTGAGGATGAATAGCTGTTGTCGTTATCCTTTTTCGTAACCTCGTTATAAATCATCTGATGTAAAAACATATCATCGGCGTCATATTTTCCGTCGCGGTTTATATCCATCATATCGTCAAAAAAATCCTTGTCAGCCATTTTTTTAACCTCCTTTGCGGATTGTAATTATATTATATAAAAATGTCTGTCCTATAAAAAGGACTTTGGTAATGGAAATTGGTTGTATTTTTGTAAAAAAAACCGGACGCATAATTTCCTTAGTTCTTTACATAATTTTTTATTGTTTTTATATAAAAAGTATGTTACAATATCCTCGTATGTCATAAATCTATTTGAAAGGAAAGTAGAAACTATGGATGTAAAAAAGCTTGAAAGCCGCAATACCTCCCTCGATATAGTGAGAGTTGTCGCGGTATTTCTGGTGAATTCTGTGCATTTCTTCCTTTATAACGGTTTTTACAGCGAGCCGATAAAAAACAGCACGCCGATGTTTATAATGATGATAATGCGCACATTCTTCACTACATGTGTACCTTTGTTTATGATTCTGACGGGTTATCTGATGTCGCAGAAAACTCTCAGCAAAGGTTATTACAAGGGTATCAGGAAAACGCTTGTTATCTACGGCGTTGCTACGGTAGCCTGTATAGCGTTTAAAACCTTTTCGCTCGGCGAGGAATTTACCCTCGGTAAGGGTATACTCGACTTCCTGAGCTTTAAGGGCGCTACCTATTCGTGGTACATTGAGTTCTATATCGGCTTATTCCTTATAGCGCCGTTCTTGAATTTGATGTATAACGGGCTTAAAACTCAGAGAAAGAAGCAGGTACTTGTATTTACCTTCTTCGCGGTTTCTATTCTCCCCACTATTTTAAATATTCACGTTTTCTCGAATTTACAGTGGTGGGCGAATCCGACTATCAGTACGGAATACGAGAAGTTAGTTCCCGCGTGGTGGGGTATGGTTTATCCCGTAGCGTATTATTTAGTAGGTGCGTACTTAAGAGAATACGGCTTCAAGATGAAGACACGCACTCTCTTAATCGGTTATTCGGTTGTACTCGTGCTCTTCAGCGCGTATAACTTCTACCGCTATTTCGGCACCGCGTATTCGTACGGAACCCTCACTAACTGGAACTGCTTTGAGGCTTATGTATTAAGCTGCGGACTGTTCATTCTGCTCACCCGTATTCCTACGGGCAAAATGCCTGTCGGGTGTAAATGGGCGCTGTGGAAGCTGTCGGATTTAGCGCTGGGAATTTATTTGATTTCCTATATATTCGACTATATAATCTACTATAACTTCCTTAATAAAAATGTAACGGTATTTGACGATAAGCTGCCGTGGTACTTCGTGGTTGTACCGATTGTATTTGTGCTTTCCGCGGCGGCGTCATTCCTGATGAATCTTGTCGCAAAGTATCTTATAAGCTGTTACGAGGCGCTCATTAAGTTTATTAAAAAACAGCGCGCAAGAGACGATAAGGAAAAGTGGAGAGATATTATCTTCGCCGTGCTGTTCGCGGGTGCGGTAGGCTTTGCAATCTGGAAATGCTTCTACGGCTTCGGCGGTCTTGACGAGGCGTTCTATATCACAATTCCTCAGAGATTCCTGCAGGGCGACTCTCCGTTTTTGCACGAGTGGCATTTAGGTCAGACCTCGTTCTTTATTCATATGCCGTTTATCTGGGCATTCCGCGGTATTACCGGTTCCTACGAGGGGATTATGTTCGCCGCGAGAATCTATTACGTTATTCTTCACGCGGCTGTAAGCGTCGCGATTTATACAAGACTCAGAAAGTACGGTTATATCACCGTTTTTGCGTCGATACTCTTCTTTATCTTCACTCCGTTTGATATTATGGCTTACAGCTATAATACATCCGGCCTCGACCTCGTTGTACTTTCCGGAGTTCTTCTTGCTACCGCGAATTATAACCATAAAATCCCGCTTATTCTTTCGGGACTGTTCTTTGCGGGCGCGGTGCTTTGCAACCCGTATCTGCTCGCGGTTTACGCTCTCTATGTAGTATGCGTAATTATCCATATGATTATAAAGAAGAAGGAAATGAAGTTCGTCTTAAAGAGCGAAATGTTCTCCTTAAAGACGCTTATCTGGTTTACAATCGGTGCGGCGATACTCGCTGTGATTACCGTTGCGTTTATCCTCAGCAGAACGAGCATAAACGATATTATGGCGACTCTTCCGAAGATGCTCGACGACCCTGAGCACGCTCAGCTGCCGTTCTTCGCAAGGCTCGGAAAGTATTTCAACTGCATATTTACCTTCCACCCGCAGTTTATCTACGCGGTTTACGCTTACGCGATTACTCTTATCGTATTATTCTTCGACAAGAAGAGAAGGCTTCACCGTTCGCTTTACCTGATCGTTTCGATAGCGCTTACGGCATATACCTTCGTGCTTATGCTCCCGACGCTCACTGTATCGTCTTATAATTCGATTATGTTCCCGATGATTTTCGTGGGAATTACCTCGTATATTCTTCTCGATAAAAAGCCGAGAGAGATATTCGCGGCGGTGTTCATTCTCGGAGTTCTTTACTCGATAGCTATGTGCTTCTCCTCTAACCAGTATTTCTATGTTGTATCCGCGGCGCTGACTGCGGCAAATATCGGAAGCTATGTATTCCTTGCTCAGCTTATCCGCGAGATGAAAGAAACAGAGGACAACCTCGATTACGCTAAGCTGATGAAGTGCAGCGCGGTTGTTATGACAGTGCTTATCATCTCGCTTCAGGCGTTCTTACAGCTTACGGTTAAGGCTAACCACTGCTTCTGGGATTCAAGCACCGGAATGCTTAACGAAACTATTTCTCAGGGTCCGGCTAAGGGCATTACTACGACGAGAGCTAATGTGGAAAGCTACGATAACTACTACAAGGATATTCAGCAGCTTAAGCAGAAGCCCGAGGGCAACGTTCTTTTCCTGACTAACGCTACATGGCTATATCTTGCGCTCGATTATCCGTTCGCGACTATCTGCTCGGCAGTAGGCGACGAGAATATTACTCCGCTTACTACGGTGCTCTCGCGTCTTGATGTTTATTATGCGGCTAATCCCGATAAGGTTCCGAAGTACGTATATGTACCTAAAACCGTAAAGTGGGATACAAATGCGATTACGACAAACTTCCGCGCGAAGGGTTATAATGTAAGCGAAACAGATAACGCTTTTATCCTTGAAAAATAACAAATAATTTTCAGCCGGTTCAGAGCTCAATGCGGGCTTTGAACCGGCTTTTTTACTTTATAAGTAAAAAACATTTTATATTTCCCGCTCAGTTGCGCCCTGCGTGCGCACGAGCGATGGATATACGAAAGCTCCGCACTTAGGTGCGCACGCTTTCTTGACGCAAAATACTCCCGGCGTCGTGAAAACTTCCGCTATTGACAAGAACGTTAAAAATAAGGTATAATATACTCGGTTTTTTGTATCATAATGTTAAAAAAGGTCTATATAAAGGAGATAACAATATGAAGGTTGTAATTCTCGCCGGCGGATACGGCACAAGAATTTCCGAGGAGTCAAAATTCAAGCCCAAGCCGCTTATCGAAATCGGCGGAAAGCCGATACTCTGGCACATAATGAAAGAATATTCCGCCTACGGAATCAACGAGTTTATTATCTGCGCAGGATATAAGCAGCATCTTATAAAACAGTGGTTTTCCGAATATTTCCTCAGGAACAGCGATATTACCTTTGACTACTCTCAGGGTAAAAACGACGTGATTATCCACCGTCAGTCCTGCGAGCCGTGGAAGGTTACGGTTGTTGATACCGGCTACAGTACGATGACCGGCGGACGTATCAAGCGCGTTCAGGAATTTGTCGGAAACGAGACCTTCCTTATGACCTACGGCGACGCAGTTTGCGACGTTAATATTTCGAAGCTGATTGAGTTCCATAAGAGCCACGGTAAAATCGCTACCCTTACCGCGACTATGCTTGAGCAGTCTAAGGGTATTTTAAATATCGGCGGTGATAACGCGGTTAAATCCTTCCGTGAGAAGAATATTGCCGACGCCGCTCCGATTAACGCGGGATATATGGTTCTTAACCCCGAAATTTTCGGTTATATAGTAGGCGACGATACTGTTTTTGAGAAGGAGCCTATGGAGCAGCTCGCTCACGACGGAGAGCTTATGAGCTATACATACCGCGGCTTCTGGCAGTGTATGGATACCGCGAGAGAGAAAGAAATGCTTGAAAAACTCTGGGAAAGCGGACAGGCTCCGTGGAAGGTTTGGGATTGATGAATTTTAACTTGGATTTTTATAAGAATAAGCGTGTTTTTGTTACCGGTCATACCGGCTTTAAGGGAAGCTGGCTTTGCAAAATACTTGTGAAAGCAGGCGCCGTTGTAACCGGCTACAGCCTTGAGCCCCCGACAAATCCCTCGCTTTTTGAAATTGCCGGAATTGAAAACGAAATCGACAGCGTTATCGGCGATATAAGAGATTACGACAGCCTTAAAAAGGCGTTTGATAAAGCTCAGCCGGAGATAGTTTTACATCTCGCGGCTCAGCCTTTGGTGCGCGAAAGCTACGTTAACCCCGCCTATACCTACGAGACCAACGTTATGGGTACGGTTAATATCTTAGAGTGCGTCCGCAATTCTGACTGCGTAAAGTCGGTTTTAAACGTTACGACCGATAAGGTATACCTCAACCGCGAGTGGGAATGGGGCTACCGCGAAAACGAGGAGCTCGACGGCTTCGACCCGTACTCTAACTCGAAATCCTGCTCCGAGCTCGTAACTCACAGCTATAAGCGCAGCTTTTTTGATAATACGGATATCGCCGTTTCTACCGCGAGAGCAGGTAACGTAATCGGCGGCGGCGACTTTGCCGACAACCGCATTATTCCCGACTGTATCCGCGCGGCGGCTGAAAAAGAGGATATCATCGTAAGAAATCCCTACTCAACCCGCCCGTATCAGCATGTTTTAGAGCCGCTTTTCGCTTACCTTATGATAGCGAAGGCTCAGTACGAGGATATAAAGTATCAGGGCTACTATAACGTAGGCCCCGATGACCGCGACTGCTTCCAAACAGGCGCGCTTGTTGACCTTTTCGTAAAGCGCTGGGGCGAGGGTATGCGATGGATTGAACGCTATGACGGCGGCCCTCACGAGGCTAACTTCCTTAAGCTCGACTGCTCAAAGCTGAAAAAGACCTTCGGCTGGGAGCCTAACTGGGATTTGGATAAGGCGATTGAAAAAACCGTAGAGTGGAGTAAAATCTATATTTCAGGCGGAGATATTAACGCCTGTATTAATAAACAGATAGACGAATTTCTGAATAAGGAGTAATCATAAATGAGTAACTGGAAAAACGAACAGGAAGCCCGTGAACAGATAAAGGCGCTTGTTGCCGATTATTATCACGACTTTAAGGAAAAGAAAGCCGAATTTAAGCCCGGCGACCGTATAAGCTACGCCTCGCGCGTATTTGACGAGAAGGAGATGTGCTCGCTTACCGACGCTATGCTCGACTTCTGGCTGACTACGGGACGCTTCTCCGATGAGTTCGAGAAGAACTTTGCCGAGTGGATAGGCGTAAAATACGCTCACCTCGTAAACAGCGGTTCCTCCGCTAACTTAATCGCGTTTATGGCGCTTACCGCCCCGGAGCTCGGGGAGCGTCAGATTAAGAGAGGCGACGAGGTTATTACCGTAGCCTGCGGCTTCCCGACAACCGTAAGCCCGGTTATTCAGTACGGCGCGGTTCCTGTATTTGTTGACGTTACCGTACCTCAGTACAATATTGATATAACTCAGCTTGAGGGCGCTTTATCAGATAAGACTAAGGCTGTTATGATTGCGCATACCTTAGGCAATCCTTTCGATTTAAAGGCTGTCAGGGAGTTCTGCGATAAGCACAATCTCTGGCTGGTTGAGGATAACTGCGACGCGCTCGGCTCTCAGTATACAATCGGCGGTGAAACGAGATTCACCGGCACATGGGGCGATATCGGAACCTCGAGCTTCTATCCGCCTCATCATATGACGATGGGCGAGGGCGGCTGCGTGTATACGAATAACGCCCTGCTTCACAGAATGATTCTTTCCTACCGCGACTGGGGACGCGACTGTATCTGTCCCTCCGGTCACGATAATTTCTGCGGCCACCGCTATGACGGTCAGTTCGGCCAGCTTCCGCAGGGCTACGACCATAAATACGTTTACAGCCACCTCGGCTACAACCTCAAGGTTACCGATTTACAGGCGGCAATCGGCGTTGAACAGCTTAAAAAGTTCCCGTCGTTTATCGAGCGCCGTATTCATAACTGGGAAAGACTTCATAAAGCGCTTGAGCCCGTGAGTGATAAGCTCATTTTACCCGAAGCGGCTGAAAACAGCCGTCCGTCGTGGTTCGGCTTTTTGATTTCCGTTAAGCCCGAAACCGGCATTAAGCGTAACGACGTTACTAAATATATTGAGGAGCATAACGTTCAGACAAGGCTCCTCTTCAGTGGTAACCTCATAAAGCACCCCTGCTTTGACGAACTCAGGGATACCGACGCCTACAGGGTTTCGGGAACGCTTGAGAATACCGAGTTTATTATGAACAACACCTTCTGGGTAGGAGTATACCCGGGAATGACCGACGAGATGATTGACCATATGGCTAAGGTAATTACAGAGGCTTTAGAGGCATGAAGGAAAAACTGATAAAGCTTTTCGGCCAGTTTATTAAATTCGGATTGGTCGGCGTTTCGAATACGCTGATTTCGCTCGGAATTTACTACCTTATGGTATGGCTCGGATGTCATTATTTAATTGCGAATATCGTCGGATTTATCGTAAGCGTAATTAATTCCTTTTTCTGGAACAGCAAGTTCGTGTTCAAGGAAAAGGAGGAGAACAGCAAGGTTAAGTCTTTCGTGAAAATGACGCTTTCCTACGGCTCGACCTTTATACTCTCTAACGTACTTATGTTTTTATTTATCGACGTGTTCGGTATCTCAAAATACATCGCCCCGATTATCAACCTCATAATCACAATTCCGATAAACTTCTTCTTGAATAAAATCTGGGCGTTTAAGGATAAAACAGGAGGAAAAGATGAAACAGAGACTCGCTGATTATGTAGCAGATTTTCTTGTTTCCCGCGGCGTAACCGACTGCTTTTCGGTAGTCGGCGGCGGAGCTATGCACTTAAACGACGCTCTCGGACATAAGGAAGGTCTTAAGGTTACTTATAACCATCACGAGCAGGCTTGCGCTATCGCGGCGGAGGCTTATGCGAGAATAGATAATAAAATTGCGGCGGTTTGCGTTACAACCGGCCCCGGCGGCACCAACGCCCTCACGGGAGTTGTAGGGGGATGGCTTGATTCGATTCCGATGTTTATCGTAAGCGGTCAGGTCCGCTACGATACAACCGCAAGATACGCGCTTAAATATACCGAAACTCCGCTTCGCGCTATGGGCGACCAGGAGTACGATATCGTAAAGAGCGTAGAGCCTATGACTAAATACGCCGTGATGATTGAGGAGCCGAACGAAATAAGATTCGCGCTCGAAAAGGCGTGGCATTTAGCGACTACCGGACGTCCCGGTCCCGTATGGGTTGATATCCCCGTTAACTATCAGGGAATGTATATCGAAACCGATAACCTGCGCGGTTACGACCCCGCAGATGATGACGCAAAGCTTCCCCCTAGGGTTTGTGATGAAACGATAAACGCAATTATTGATAAAATAAAAAATGCCGAAAGACCTGTGATTTACGCCGGCTACGGTATAAGGCTTTCGGGCGCTTACGAAACATTCCGCAGGGTTATTAAAAAGCTCAATGTGCCCGTTGCTACCTACCTTAATTCTATAGATTTGATTGAAGACGACCATCCCCTGTACTGCGGAAGAGGCGGAAATACAGGCGACCGGCCGGGTAACTGGGCTATACAGAATTCCGATTTAATTCTTGCAATAGGAACCAGAATAACGATTCGTCAGGTAGGCTATAACTGGCAGACCTGGGCTCGCGCAGCCGAGGTTGTTATGGTGGATATAGATAAGGCGGAGCTTAAAAAGCCTACTCTCCACGTCGATATGCCCGTATGGGCTGACGCGGCGGATTTTCTCGGCTCGCTCGAGAGCGCTCTCGATAAATCAAACGAGGATAAGCTCTTTAAAAACGACAGCTGGATTGCAACCTGTAAGAGCTGGAGAGAAAAATATCCAGTTGTTCAGCCTCAGCATTGGAATCAGCGCGAGCTCGTTAACGTGTACGCGTTTGTTGATTATCTAAGCGGTAGGATGAACGAAAAAAGCTTAACGGCTATCTCTAACGGAGCTTGCTGCGTAGTTTCAAATCAGGAGTTTAAGATTAAAAGCGGAAGCCGCTTAATTACGAACAGCTCGATTGCCTCAATGGGCTACGGACTGCCCGCTGCAATCGGTACCTGTATCGGCGGCGGAAGACGTGAAACAGTGTGCCTTGAGGGCGACGGAAGTCTTATGATGAACCTTCAGGAGCTGCAGACGGTTATTACCAACAAGCTTCCGATAAAGATTTTCTTAATCAACAACAACGGATATCATTCGATTAGAATTACTCAGACTAACCTTTTCTCAGGCCATTCAAAGGTCGGAATCGGAAGCGAGTCTAACGACCTTTCTTTCCCCGATTTTAAAAAGCTGAGCGAGGCATTTGGATATAAGTATTATTCCGCCTCCGATAACGATGAGATGAAAGCCGTTGTTGACGAGGTCTTAAACGAGGGCGGACCTCTCTTTGTTGAGATTTTTACCGATACAAAGCAGGTATGGGAGCCTAAGAGCAGCACCAAGCGCCTTGAGGACGGAACCTTAGTCAGTCCTCCGCTCGAGGATTTAGCGCCGTTCTTAAGCAGGGAAGAGCTTAAGGGAATAATGTTTATCCCGATGATTGACGAATAAATTATCCGACGCGCTGCGCAGGCGGAGCTGAACGATATATATTTTAAAAACTTGGTGAGCTTATTGAAAAAATATAAAGCAGTTTTGTTTGACCTTGACGGAACCCTGCTTGATACCTCCGAGGGTATTCTTGCGAGCGTCAGGTATGTGATTGAAAAAGAAGGGCTGCCGCCGATTACCGGGGGCGAAAGCGATAAGTTTATCGGCCCTCCTATCCAGAATTCGCTGAAAAAAGAATATAACCTCTCTTCCGAGGAGGCGACAAGGCTCGCCGCGATATTCCGCGAGAGATACAGCACGGTTGATTTGTGTAAGGCGTCTCTTTATCCGGGAGTGCTTGAAATGCTCAGCGAGCTTCGGAAAATCGGCTGTAAAATCGGCGTCGCGACCTATAAGCGGATGGATTACGCGTCGGATATTCTCGATAAGTTCGATATTCTCCCGCTTTGTGATTGTGTAGAGGGCGCCGACTTTGAGGGACGTTTTACGAAAAAGGATATTATCAATAACTGTATTGATAACCTTAATTGTCCGAAAAGCGAGGTTCTTATGATAGGCGATACCGAAAACGACCTTATCGGAGCTCAGAACGCCGGAATTGATTTCCTCGCCGTAACCTTCGGGTTCGGATTTAAGGATAAGTCAAAGCTGGAATTTTACGCTGAAAACTGTAATGAAATTACTAAATTTATAAAGAATTCGGAGGAATGATTATGAATAAAATTGAGAGACAAATGCTTGATAAGCTTAAATGCCTTAAGCAGGATCACGGTATTATCGCCGTAAAGGCTGAGTTTGAAGCTGAGGGAAGCCGTACCGACGAGCTCGTTATGCTCAACGAGGTTATCTTCAAGGCGGATATGCAGCTTTATATTAAAATCGGCGGCTGCGAGGCGGTACGCGATTTAGACCAGTGCAGGCTTTTAGGCGCATCCGGAATTATGGCGCCGATGATTGAGTCGCCGTTCGCTATGAAGAAATTCGTCGGAGCGGCTAAAAAGGTTTACGGCCGCGACGTAGACGACGTTGAATGGATTATCAACGCCGAAACCGTTACCTGTCACGAAAACCTCGACGCTATTTTAACCGAGGGAAAGGGCTTTTTAAGCACGGTTTCAATCGGACGAGTTGATTTATCCGCGTCTATGGGACTTACACGCGCCGAGATTAACGGCGACGAGGTATTTAAGATTACCAAGGATATTGCCGAGCGCAGTAAGAAATACGGTTATAAGGTTAATTTCGGCGGCGGAATCTCGTTTGACGCCGTACCGTTTATCTGTAACCTCTATCCGCTTAACGACAGGTTTGAAACGCGTAAAATCGTTTTCGGAGCGTCCGATGACCCCGAGAGAATTAAGGCCGGTATCCTTACAGCTATGGAGTTTGAGACGCTTTACTTAAAGAATAAATGCGAGTTCTATAACCGTATGTCTATGGAGGATCAGGCGAGACTCGAGATGATGGCGGAAAGACTCGAAATAGCAGGCTCTGAAATAAGCATTTAAGTGCTTGTTTTTAAAGTGAATTTGGAGTGAGAATTTGAAAAGAGCGGTAATTACGGGCGGAACGGGCGCTATCGGCACTGCTATTATCAAAAACCTGATTGATAAAGGCGTTGAGGTGCTTGTTCTTTGCAGAAAAGATTCGCAGAGAAATTCAAATATTCCCGAAAGTCCTCTTGTGAAAAAGGCTTTCTGTACGCTTGATGAAATCGCTGAGTTTGACGCGGACGGTTACGGCAGCTTCGATGTGTTTTTTCATTTAGCGTGGGCAGGTACCACCGGTGAAGCGCGCAACGATATGTACTTGCAGAATTTAAACGTCAGGTACGCTTTAGACGCTGTTAAGCTGGCAAAAAAATTCGGCTGTAAAAAGTTCGTCGGAGCAGGCTCTCAGGCAGAGTACGGATATGTAAAATCAAAGCTAACCGCTACTACCCCTGCTTTCCCGGAAAGCGGATACGGTATAGGAAAGCTGTGCGCGGGCTTAATGACTAAGAGGCTTGCGGAAAAACTGGGCTTAGAGCATAACTGGGTACGGGTTTTAAGCGTTTTCGGCGAAAACGACGGTAAAAACTCCCTTATTATGTCGCTGATTGAAAGGCTGAAAAGCGGACAGACGCCCAAGCTCACCAAGGGAGAGCAGATTTGGGATTACCTTTACAGCGCCGACGCCGCCGAGGCGTTCAGGCTTGTTGCCGAAAAAGGAGTAAGCGGCAGGACCTATGTGCTTGGCAGCGGCAGCGAAGTCCCCTTAAAGGATTATATAATTAAGGTAAGAGATATTATTGCTCCCGAGATTGAACCGGAGTTCGGAGCGATACCGTATTATGAGAATCAGGCGATGTACCTGAGCGCCGATATTTCCGGGATTTCCGCGGATACCGGATGGCGTCCCGTCACCGGCTTCGAGGAAGGTATAAAGAGAATAATTGAATCTTTATGATTCTTAAAAACCGAAAGAAGGATTTTGATGAAAAAAGTCAGTATTATGGTACCTTGCTATAATGAGGAGGAAAATGTCGTCCCCTTAAGCGAGGCAATAGTTAAGCAAATGGAGGAGCTTTCTCAGTATGATTATGAGATAGTTTTTATCGACAATTGCTCGACTGATAATACAAGACCGCTGTTAAGAGAAATTTGCAGTAAGAATAAAAAGATAAAGGCGATATTTAACGTTAAGAACTTCGGCCAGTTTAACAGCCCGGTGCACGGCTTGTGCCAGACTACCGGAGATTGTACTATTGCTATCTGCGCCGATTTTCAGGACCCGATAGAGCTTATTCCGACATTCTTAAAGCACTGGGAAGAGGGCTATCAGATTGTCTGCGGAGTTAAAACCTCAAGTCAGGAGAGTAAGCTCGTTTACGGACTGCGTTCGCTTTATTATAGGATGATAAAAAAGTTTTCCGACGTTGAGCAGATAGAGCATTTTACGGGCTTCGGTCTTTACGATAAAAGCTTTATCGATGTTCTGCGCAAGCTTGACGACCCGACTCCGTTTATCCGCGGTATCGTAGCTGAGCTCGGCGGCAAGCGCAAGGAGGTTCCCTACGAGCAGCCTAAGCGCCGCGCGGGAAAAACTCACAACAACTGGTATTCGCTTTACGACGCCGCTATGCTGTCCGTTACGAGCTATACAAAGGTCGGTATGAGAATTGCGGAATTTGCGGGTATCGGATTTGCGATACTCAGCCTGGTTATCGGACTTGTATACCTTATTTTAAAGCTGATATTCTGGGACAACTTCGCGGCAGGTCAGGCGCCGATGATTATTGTCGTATCGCTTATGACGTCGATTATGCTTGCGTTTATGGGCTTTTTAGGCGAGTATATCTCCGCGATTAACGTGCGAATGATGAAGCGTCCGCTCGTTGTTGAGGAAGAAAGAATTAACTTTTAGCAGTTATAAAAAGGGGAGAATATGAATTATTTAATCCTGGGAGGCAACGGATATCTCGGAAGCCGTGTTATAAGCAAGCTTTTATGCACGGATGATAACGCGCGTATTGTTGTTACCGCGAGAAGTATGAGTAATCTCAGATTTGCCGAAGAAGAGAGAGTCAGTTATATTTCTACCCTTAACGAGGAAATTGCGTCCTCTATGGATGAGAATGATTTTGATATTGTATTAAATTTTTCCTGCTGTTACGGCAGGGATAATTTATTGGAAAACAATATCTGTGAAGCAAATATAATCTTTCCGCTTTACGTTTTAAATCTTGCCGTTGAAAAGAACATCAAAAAATTTATGACGATAGATACGGCGCTGCCGGACAGATTAAATATGTATACCTTCACAAAAACCGTTTTCCGTGAGTTCGGAAAATTCTACTGCGATAACCATAATCTCGATTTTTACAATCTTGAGCTTCAGATGTTTTACGCGTCCGATGAGCCGCTTGACCGTTTTATTCCTCAGGCGGTAGCGGATATGATTAACGGAAAACAGGTTCTTACTACGGTCGGAACTCAAAAGCGGGATATTATCTCGGTTGATGACGTTGTAGAGGGAATTATCTGCGTTATCAATTCCGGCTTAAAGGGGTATAACAGTATTCCGATAGGAACCTCAATCGCTCCTGCGGTTTCCGAACTGATTGATTTTATCCGTGAAGAAACCGGCAATAAATCCGAGGTAATTAAGGGCGCCGTACCTATGAGAGAGTATGAGCCCGATTGTATCGCGGATATTTCCGCAATAAGCAAATTGTGTAAGTGGGAGCCGGTTTACTGGAAGGACGGAATCCGGAAAATGATAGCTGAAATGACTGAAAGATTAACGGGGAATAAATGATGAAGAAAATACTTATTAACGGCGGCTGCGGTTTTCTCGGAAGCAACCTTGCGGCTTACGGAATAAAAAACGGTTATTCGGTAACTGTTTTTGATAATTTATCAAGATTCGGCGCTGCCGAGAATCTTGAATGGCTGAGAACGCTCGGAGACTTTACGTTCGTAAGCGGCGACGTGCGCGTAAAAAACGACGTTGAAACCGTTATTAAAGAAAACGAATTTGACGCGATTTTTCATTTAGCCGGTCAGGTTGCTATGACCACCTCTATCGCTAATCCCTATAAGGATTTTGAGACTAATACCGTCGGCACCGTTAATGTGCTCGATTCGGTTAGAAAGTACAGCCCTTCGACCTCGGTATTTTATTCCTCTACAAATAAAGTTTACGGCGACCTCGAGCTTTATAACTACGAGGAAACCGATACAAGATATGTATGCTCTGAATTTCCGAACGGCTTTGATGAAAGCGTACCGCTTGATTTCAGGTCTCCTTACGGTTGCTCAAAGGGCGCCGCGGATCAGTATATGCTCGATTATTACGGGATTTTCGGTGTGAAAACAACTGTGTTCAGGCATTCCTCGATGTACGGCAGCAGGCAGTTCGCGACCTACGATCAGGGATGGGTAGGCTGGTTTGTGCAGAAAGCGCTTGAAAAGCTTAAGAATCCCGGAGCTGAGCCGTTTTCTATCTCGGGAAACGGTAAGCAGGTGCGCGATATCCTTCACGCGGAGGATATGATTAATCTTTATTATACCGCGCTTGAAAATCAGGAGAACCTGTGCGGAAAGGCGTTTAATATCGGCGGTACAATGGGCCAGTCGCTTTCGCTTCTTGAGCTTTTTAACCTGCTTAACGATAAGCTTAATATTAAGCTTGAGTATTATCAGCTTCCCCCTCGTCAGAGCGATCAGAAGGTTTTTGTTGCCGATATTACAAAAATAAAAAATGCCGTCTGCTGGGAACCTAAGGTAAATGCCGATAAGGGAATTTCCGAAATGATTGAATGGTTGGTTGACCGCTGATGGAATTAAGTGTGTTCATGCCGGCGTACCGGGAAGCGGAAAATCTTAAAAGCATTCTTCCGCAGCTTATAAGAGTTCTCTCGGAAATGAATATTTCTTATGAGGTTATAGTCGTAGATACGATGGAGCCTATGGACGACGCCGAAGAAATATGCGGTAAATATGATATGCTTTATATCAACAGGAAAAACGGCAATTCCTACGGCGACGCTATCAGAACGGGAATTGAAGCCGCGCGCGGTAAATATACCGTTATTATGGATTCGGACGGTTCCCACAACCCTGAGGATATTCCCTCCTTCTACGAGGAAATAAAGAAAGAAAACTGCGACCTTATTATTGGCTCAAGATACTGTAAGGGCGGAGAAACCGACAATAACTTAATTCTTAAGTTTATGTCCTATTTCCTCAACGTCACTTACCGTGTGTTTTTCAGGCTTCCGGTTAAGGATGTTTCCGACAGCTACAGGATGTACGATTCCGAAAAGCTGAAATCAATTGAACTTGAGTGCGATAATTTCGATATAGTCGAGGAAATTATTATAAAGCTTTACTACAGCTTTCCGGGCTTTTGCGTAAAAGAGTATCCTATAAAATTCAGTAAGCGTGAAGCCGGAAAATCAAAAAGAAATCTGATAAAATTTATTTTTTCTTATATTAAAACAATGAAGCGGTTAGGAAGAATAAAGAAGGAAACGAGGAAGAAAAATGACAGGCTTAAAGAATAAAAATATTACCCTTAAAAACGCCTTTTCCTCGGCAGATGTTTACAGGAAATTTTTTATTTTTTGTACTCTGTTTTCCTTTGTGATTTGGCTTATATTCCTTTTTTACAGGGGGAGCTCGTCGTTTTCCTTAAATTTGTTTTTCTTCAGAGGCCGTGACTTTTTAGCTGATTTTACCAACGTAACCGGTTATTCGTCCCTGCGCGACCCGTACAATAACACTATGTATTCCGGCTACGCCGAAAAATCATACCCTCCGTTAGTTTACGTCGTAATGTATTTCTTTTCGCGCCTTGTGAATATGAAACCGTTTTACGAAAAAAACTATTTCGGGGATTTATATAAAAAGCCGCTGTTTATAATGGTGTATATTACGGTTATTGTAATCGTTGCGTTATTGACCTACGAAATAATAAGAAGGGTTTCAGACGGTAAAAATACGGATAAGACTTTTTTAGGCTTTTCGTTTTTACTTTCAGCTCCGTTTTTATTCACGGCAGAGCGCGGGAACTGCATTATTATAATGCCCGTTTTACTTACGGTATTTTTATTCTTCAGAAACAGCTCTAACAGGTTTCTAAAAGAAATTGCGCTTATCTGCCTGGGACTTTCTTTCGGTATAAAGCTGGTTCCGGCAGCGCTGGGATTATTATTGATTTACGAAAAGAAGTGGCTCGATATAGTTAAGGCGGTTATTTACGGAGCCGCCGCGCTCTTCCTGCCGTTTTTATTCTTAAAGGGCGGATTTGCGAATTTTCCGCTTCTTTTGAGAAATATGTCGCTGATGACTCAGAATTACGCCGCAACCGAAGGCTGTACCGTTAGAGCGTTTTTTGAGATACTCGGGATAATTATTTATCCGGATATTGCGGTTATTTTCTCCGCGCTGATTGCGATACCTCTGCTTTTAATATCGTTTTTATTCAGGGGCAGCTGGGAGAGCGTGCTTGCGGTAACGCTGGTTATCATTATTCTCCCGACTAATTCCGCGTATTATTGCCTGCTGTATCTGATTCCGGCAGCGGTAATGTTTTTAAATGATAAAAAGCACAGACCGATTGACGCTGTGGTGCTGCTTGGATTTACGGCAATCTTTTCACCGGCGTTATGCGGATTGACTTCTATGAGAATCTGCAACTTCGGTTTGCTTGCGGTTATAGCGGGTATCATCGCTAAAATCCCGAAAAAAATCAGTAAAGATTTTTTATAAAAGCTTATAATATATAAACCAAAAAGACCGGTAATTAACCGGTCTTTTTCTGTAGAAAATTATTTATTTTAACTGTCCTGTGCCCAGGAATGGCGGTGAAGCTCGCCGTGGGTGAGGAGCTCGGGATAATCCCACTGCCTTAAAACCTCATAGGCGGCTATCGCGACGGAGTTAGAGAGGTTAAGGCTTCGCGCTTCTTCTATCATCGGTATTCTCACGCAGCTTTCCCTGTTTTTAACGAGCAGGCTTTCGGGAAGTCCGCGCGTTTCCTTGCCGAAAACGAGATAACAGTCGTTTGTGTATTCAACGTCAATATGGCGGTTAAGGGCCTTAGTCGTAAAGTAGAAATATTTACCGCCTTTAGTTTTTTCAAAAAAATCGTCAAGATTTTCATAATATGTAATATCAAGTAAATTCCAGTAATCAAGTCCCGCGCGCTTTAAGTGCTTATCGCTTACGGAAAATCCGAGCGGCTTCACAAGATGAAGTCTTGCGCCCGTCGCGGCGCAGGTTCGCGCTACATTTCCGGTATTCGCGGGAATTTCAGGCTCGACCATAACAATATTTAATGTTGCCAAAACTTATCACCTCTAAATATATTTTAACCGCAAATAATAATTTTGCAAGTGATTGCAGAAATTTTCGGAGGTGAAATTATGGAAAAAGGTAAAATGTCGAGCGTTGTAAAGGGCGTCGCGGGCGGTATGATTGCCGGAGTCGCCGTAGGAATGGCGGGAAAGGCGCTGATTGACAGCAAGCCGAAAATCAAGAAAAAGGCGAATAAGGCGATGAACACGATAGGTCAGTTCATAGATACGGCGCAGTATTTATTTAAGTGAGAAGCAGGAAGCAGGAAGTGCTACGGTCGGGAATCAAGTGCGGACTATAATTATTACAGCGGGTTCCCGACTGTATTAAAACTAAAAAACCGGTCGGGCGACCGCGGTTTTAACCGTTTTGTCTGCCCGACCGATATTTATTATTTTCCTAATCTTTAATTATACAAAGTTCGAGGGGTTGAGTCTTGAGCCGCCGGAGGTTCTTACCTCAAAGTGGAGGTGAGGACCTGTTGAGTCGCCCGTAGAGCCTACAGCCGCGATTGACTGTCCCTGACTTACGCTCTGACCTGAGCTTACGTAAACCGTGCTGCAGTGGCCGTAAAGCGTTTTATAGCCGTTGTGGTGGTTGATGATAACGTAGTTGCCGTAGCCTGAGCTGTCATAGCCTGCCCATTCAACCGTACCGCCGTCGGCAGCAACGATAGTCTGACCGTAGCAGCCGCCTGCCGCGATATCAATACCGCTGTGGAAGCTTCCCCAGCGCGAGCCGTAGCCCGAGGTGATATTGCTTGTATAGGGGAGAGGCCAGATAAAGCTTCCCGAGGATGAACCGCCCGAGCTGTAGGATGAGGAGCCCGAGGAGGATGAAGACGAGCCGGATGAGGAGGATGAAGACGAGGAGTGATGCTTAACTCTCTTCTTGGTTCCCTTAATTACCTTACGGTTAACAACTTCCTTGATTGTTTCTTCCTTAAGGAGCTTTGAGTCGGTATACTTTCCGTCAACATAAGTCGCGCGGTATACATACTTAACCTCGCCCTCAACGCCTTTTCTTACTACCTCGTAGTAATCGGTGTATTCGTCGTCATCATATTCAACCTCGATATCGTAATCAACTGTATCGGTATATTCGATATCGGTCGAGAGGGAATAGCTGAACTTATCCTTATTGTTTTTAACAATATTCTCGCTGGAATCAACGAGATTACTCTTATAGGTGCCGAAAACAATTTTAACTTCGTTAGCGTATTCGTCGGTAGTACCGCTGTCATACTTCTTCTTATAATCGTTTAAATCGTCCTCGAGCGCCTTCTCAAGCGCTTCCTTATCGAGGGATACGCCCGCGAGCTTTCCGTCGATATAAAGTCCGAAGCCGTCGGTCATAATGTTGTCGTCGCTTGAAATTTCGGAGCTTATCTGCTTTGAGAGCTTGCTGTCGGGAGATAAAGTCTTAACCGCAGCGGTTTCTTCACTCTCAAACGGCTTTTTTGTTGCGAAAGCGTCGAACGACAGCGTGCTTGTTGCCGTTAAGGCGCATAATGTAACCGCCACAAACGAGGTCGCGAGTCCGAGGATAATCTTTTTCTTCGCGAGCTTAACGGGCTTTTTATCCGAAGAATAGCGGAGCGCTCTTGACTTCGAATAAGCCGTACCTCTTGCGATAACCGTTGTTGAGAGCTTTTCCGCTCCCTGACGGCGCTTATTCGCGTAATGCTGTTCTAAAAGCGTCGGCTTAGCTGATTTCTTGCGCTTGAGACTCGCCTTTAAGGATTTTGTATAATCTCCCGCGAGCGAGGCACTTATCTTAAAAAACTTTTTAAGAGTTTTAAGCGGAGCCGAGCTTTTATGATTTCTGATTTTCTTCGCAGTTTTAACGGTTTCGATTTTCTCGAAACCGTCTAAACTAATGAATTTAGTTTCTCGTTTCATAAAAAAACAAACCTTCCTGAATTGTAATTTATTACATTCTTGTAACAAATACTGTAACTTATTATACCATATTGTTACAAAATTGCAACCTTTTGTAACAAATTAGGCGAATTACATAATCAGAAAGGAGTGTTTTCTATTAAATTGTTAAATCTTAACAGTATTTTGAGTCGGCTTGCTCGACTATATTGATGTCAGATTAAATAGTTTTCGTCTATTTGTACATAATATCGAGGTCAACGTCGGCATTTATGCCCTTGACCTTGCCGGTTTTTGAGTATTGTAAAATCTCGTAACCCTTTTCGTAAGGCTTTTTGTAATCGGCGTACCAGATTTTATATCCCTTGAAGTCCTCAGCCTTAAGAATACTGTCCTCGCCTATATATACCATAGGCTCGTAGCCCGACTTTTTAATTTCCTTCATAAAAACCTTTGCGAACTTAACGCTGTCGGCGTAGCTTACGTTATCAATTCGCGAGGTATCTCCCTTTATTCGCTCTACGTCGCAGGAAATAGGAAGTTCAAGGATTCTTCCGGCGCAGGATGAAACCGCCTGCTTTGCTTCCTCCTTAGCCTCCTTGGCAGAGGTTGCCTGACTGAAAAAGTACGCGCCGGTTTCAATACCGTTCTTACGAGCCTGAGTTAAGTTGTAAACGGCTTTTTTATCGGTGTAGAGCTCTCCGCTTTCGCCGTAGACTCGTCCTCCTACGCGTATCATCGCGAAGTCTATGCCGTCTGATTTAACGCTTTTCCAGTCTATATCTCCGCTGTAGGAGCTTACGTCAATTCCCTTAAGGGTCGTTTTTTTATTATCGGACATAACGTCCTTTACCGCAACCGTCGCCTTTGGGTCGGCTGTGGGAACCTGAACGGCGTCGCCAGCTTCCTTTTTTACTTCGCCGTCTGAGCAGGATACCGCGCAAACAGCGCAAATAATTATCATAATAAATAAAACAGAATATCTGATAGTATGTTTCACACTATCACCTCCTGATAAATGATATCACATAAAATTTATTTAGTAAATAAAATAATCATAAAATACTGTTGATTATGTGACAGAATTAAAGTATAATATAAATTGATTTACTATGAGGAGGTGCGGCTTTTGGAAAAACAGATGACTAAAGAAGAGCTTTTAAAAGCGATTGACGACAGTAAAACGATAGCCGACCTTTTCACTCTTGTTAAGGAACAGAACATTAATATGCGTATGCATACGCTCCACAGCGCCAGCAATACTAAGCCAAAGCGCCTTGAAATCCGCAACTTTCCGCCCGGCACCTCGCATTTTGACAGGCTTAAGGCGGCGGTAAAGCTTACGGTAGAGAATACAAAATAAATCGGAGAGATGAAATTTTCAGTCTTTCCGATTTTTTTATTGAAATTTACCGCGTTTCTTATTATAATATAGGGGAAAGGTGGTTTTGAATATGAAACGCGTATTATCAGTAATTTTAGCCGCAATGTTAATCTTAGCGGCGGTGCCGGCTTTTGCGTTCTCCTCGGGAGAGTATAAGAACGGCGACGTTAATAAGGATAACAACCTCAGCGTAAAGGACGCTACGCTTATTCAGCAGTGGCTCGCTAAGCTTAAGGAGTTCGACGAAACTCAGGAAAAGCTTGCTGACTATAATCTCGACAGCAATATCAACATCAGGGACGTAACCTTAATTCAGAAGGTTCTCGCTCAGCTTAGCGAGGCTCCGGTTGAGAGCACAGCCGTTCCTCAGGAAACTACGGTTGAAACCGCTCCCGCAGAGACTACCGAGCCCGTAACAGGAACTCAGCCTGCGTCTACCGAAGCGACTCAGCCCGAGGAAACGACCGCTCCCGTTGAGGCGACTGCTCCGAATCCCGAGGTTGACTCAAAGGTTGATATTTACTTTACGAATAACAAAAACTGGTCTAAGGTTTATTTCTTCGTATACAACACCGCAACCGGTTCCGCATTAAAGGCCTGGCCGGGAACTCAGGTAACTAAATCTACGACTAATACAAACGGCGAAAAGGTTTTCTCGATGAATATCGATACCTCTAAGTACGACCGTATCGTATTTAACGACGGCGCAGATACTAACCAGACCGCTAACGTTGCCTTGAACCGCGCAAGCTCCGGCTTCTTTATTTCCGACAGCTCAAAGCCCCAGCTCCAGCTCGTAGGCACCTACGCTTATAAGGGCGCGGATAAGGGCGAGCTTAAGGAATTAAGCTTCGATTATCCCGAGGGCTATAAGAAAAAGGTTTGGATATGGACTCCCGCGGATTACGATAAGAACTCCAAGGAGCCGTATAAGACAATCTATATGCCCGACGGTCAGAATATCTTTGACTTCAAGAACGTCGCTTACGGCGGCTGGGAGGTTTCCGACGCCGTTGAGTCGCTTATGTCTAACGGCGGACGCGGAGTAATCCTCGTAGGAATCGAGTCTACCGGCACTAAGCGCGATACCGAGCTCACTCCCGATATCGGCGAGATTCAGAAGGGCGTAGAGAGCTACGGCAACTATAAGAACGGTAAGGGCAAGGTGTTCTCCGATTTCGTGGTTAATACCGTTATGCCGTATGTTAGAGAGAACTACAACTCATCCTCCGCGAGACAGGATAATATGGTAGCAGGCTCCAGCTCAGGTGGACTTGAGTCCTTCTATATCGGTATGGAGCATCACGATAAGTTCTGCGCAATCGGAGCGCTTTCACCTGCATTCATCTTATTCGATGATACGGTATGGAATAATTACCTTGCGAAGTATGACCTTAAGGCTGCAGATATGCCGAAGATTTATATCTACGACGGTAAGGTAGGACTTGAGGAAACTCTCTATTCGTTTATCGTTCAGATGAAGGAGCGTCTTATCAAGGGCGGCTACGACAGCAGCAAGATTAAGTTCGTTATCGAGGAAAAGGCCGAGCATAACGAGGCTTGGTGGAGACTTGTATACTCCGAGTTCCTTGACTGGACATTATTTTAAAACTTAAAAGTAAACTGAACGCGTCCCTTTATTATAACCTTATAATATAGGGGCGCAGGTTAGGATGTGGACAATTTGAAATATAACAACGTGCTGGAGGCTGTCGGTCAGACTCCCCTCATACGCCTTAACCGTATGGTTGACGAGGACAGCGCCGATGTACTTGTAAAATTCGAGGCGCTTAATGTCGGCGGCTCAATAAAAACCCGCACCGCGCTCAATATGATTGAGCAGGCTGAAAAGCAGGGGCTTATCAATAAGGATACTATTATCGTTGAGCCTACGAGCGGAAACCAGGGAATCGGTCTCGCGCTTGTCGGAGCGGTTAAGGGCTACAGGGTTATTATAATTATGCCCGATTCCGTCAGCGAGGAAAGGCGCAAGCTTATCCGCCACTACGGCGCCGAGGTTAAGCTGATTCACGACGCGGGCGATATCGGCGCGTGTATTGACGAATGTCTTAAAATGGCGCTTCGTATGAGAGATAAGGACAGCCGCGTATTTGTGCCTCAGCAGTTCGAGAATATCAACAACGTAAAGGCTCATAAAAAGTATACGGCGCTCGAGATAATGCAGCAGTGCGCGGAGCCTATCGACGGCTTCTGCTCCGGAATCGGTACCGGAGGTACGATAACCGGTATCGGCGAGGTGCTTAAAGCGCAGTATCCCGATATTGAAATTTGGGCGGTTGAGCCCGAGAACGCCGCTATTTTAGCAGGCGGTACAATCGGCACTCACCTTCAGATGGGTATAGGCGACGGTATTATCCCCGATATACTCAACAGGGAAATTTACGACGAAATTTATGTCGTTACCGACGAGGAAGCCCTCGACACGGCGAAAAGGCTCGCGTGCGAGGAGGGGCTTATGTGCGGTATTTCCAGCGGTACGAACGTAGCGGCGGCGTTAAAGCTCGCTAAAAAGCTCGGTAAGGGTAAAACGGTAGTAACCGTCCTTCCCGATACGGCGGAAAGATATTTCTCAACTCCGCTGTTTGAAGAATAGTATTAAATAATTAAGGTCGGGAAGACAGCTCGATAAAGTATCGGCGTTGTCTTCCCGACCGTTGTGTTTTATTTGGATTTATTATATCTTCCTTGCCTCAATATAGAAGCGCTTATCGGCGGCGTGGCCCATTGAGAAGGTTTTTCTCGGGAGGGAGCCGTCGGCTGAAATAGCGGGGAAGAGGTCGGATTTTTTCATTCCGTCAAAGAGGAAGCCCAGCGTATTCGGCGCCTTACAGAGATTTCTTACGGTTTCGCTTCCGTGGATGTAGTCGACCCTTACGTTGGGATGAGCCTGAATATAGCGGTCTATATACGCCTGAAGCGTGCCTATAGGAAGCTTGGCGGTGGATTTAACCTCAATAAAGCCGCTCTGCTTAGTCGATACATACTCAAACCACTGGGTGTCGTGACCTCCGACATGGTCGGTATAAATCTTAAAGTGCTCGATAAACTCCTTCGCGTCAACGTTAAACAGTACGCGGTAAATCGGCTCGAACTCAATGCTCTTATCGTGGATATTAACGATTTCAACGAGTGCGTATCTCTGGAGAGGATTTTTGCTTAGATTATAACATTCCTTAGCGGTTGCGAGCGAGTGGTTTCCGTCGCCTACCGCGAAAAGCATATCCCTGTTTTTATCCTCCATAAGGCGGTCGATGGATTTTTGAACCTTTTTTATTGACTTATCGTCAAGGAACCATCCCTTAACGATTCCGCCGCCCTTCATAAGACGGAAGTTGTACGCTTCTTTATAATCGGACTTGTTTTTGCTGAGCGGTTCAATAACCGAAAGCTCGGGGTCGTCAACGAGAAGCAGTATATGAGGCATCTCGAGAGAAGCGTTCTTTCTTATCTCAATACGCGGAGGGAGCCTGTCGATAACCGTAGCCTCGGTAGCTCTTATAAGCGCGTCGGTACCGCTCGTATACTCGTATTCCTCTAAATCAACAAGACCTACAAGACCTCGTCTTACCGTGTGATTTGACTCGCGTTCAACATAAATCATAGAGTTTTTATACTCGTTAAAAACGTCGTCGTCTAGGTATTCGTGCATAGTCTCGTTAATAGCGTTGATACGCTTAGTGTTATCCTTTTTAAGGTAAACCTCGGGAAGAATAATGTTTAGCGCGGAGGGGTAACCCTCTACCATTCTCTCAACATCCATCCAGTAGTCTCTTTCGGAAGTGTACTGGTCGCAGGCTACAACAGCCCATTTCTCAAAATTTTCCTTCGGAAGAAGTATGTCAGCCGGAAAAAAATGACTCATATCTAGCACCCCAATAATGAAACAGTTTTAAAATTTATCCTATCCTTCACATTTTACCATATTTCGACAGTTTTTTAATATTATGAAAGGAATTAAAACGCAGAAAAGGCGCGGCAATTGCACGCGCCTTTTAATGTTAAATTAGTATACGATTACCGGCATACCTACATAAGCCTTTGAGTAGATTTTAGCTACAGCCGAGGTAGGAGTATTAACGCAGCCGTGGGAGCCTCTCGAGGAGTTCTTGTAATACTCTCCGCCGAAGTTAGGCTGCCATGTAGCGTCGTGGATACCCTGTCCGTCACCTGTGAAGCCGAGCCAGTAGCTTACAGTTACGTTCCATGAGCTTCCGCCGTATGAACCGCGCAGGTTAGCGGGAGAAGCCTTGCTCAGTACATGGTGGTAACCCTTAGTAGTTCTTCTGTCGTTATAAGCGTAGCCGGTGATTACCGGGGTGGAAATGTAAAGCTTGTTGTTTACATACATATACATCTGCTGAGTTTCGATACATACCTCAACCCATGTGCCGGAAGGAGTCTGGCCGTAGGCTGTGTTGCTGGCTGTAACGCTGGCGGTCTTAGCCTGACCGTAAACCTTACCCTCGCCGGAACCCTTATAGGGCTTAATCTGGAAGGTGTATGTCTTGCCGGACTTTAACTTACCTGTAAGGTAGTTTGTGTACGGAGTTGAAGCCTTCTTAAGCCATGTGCCGTCGGACTTCTTTACGAAGATATCGTAGCCGGAGGCTCCGGATACGGAATTCCATGAGAAGAGACCGCGGTTTAAGATTGACTTAACCGTTAAGCCGTTAACGCCTGTTACTGCAGTTGAAGTCTTAACAGCGGCAGCAGCGCCGTAGTAATTCTTCTTTCCGATAACTCTTACCGCTCTTACCTTATACTTGTAGTTCTTGCCTGTGGTAACGTCCTTATCGGTATAGGTGGTAGAGGTTGTAGTCTTAATCTTAGCGTACTTAGTCTTAGCGTCTTTTCTGTATACTTCGTATTTGCTTGCCTTATTTACGGCGTCCCAGCCGATTTTAATAGCAGTAGTTGTTGATTTAATGTTCTTAAGGTTCTCGGGAGCGGCGAGAGTTGTAACGTTCTTAACTGCCTTACCGGAGCTGTTCTTGGTGATAGAGCTCTTGGTTCTCTGAACCTTAACCTTGTACTTATAGGCGTAGCCTGTTTTAAGTCCCTTGTCGGCGTAGTTTGTTACCGAGCTCTTAACGGTCTTAATCTTCTTATAGCCGTCGTACTTGCCGTTTGAGTTCTCGTCGGCGCGCTCGATTATGTACTTTGTAGCCTTTGAGCTCTTGCTCCACTTGATTTCCATAGTGGTGGTAGTCTTTTTGCTTACCTTAAGAGTCTTAACGTCGTCGGGGTTGGTCATAGCTGTTACTGTGGAAGCAGGGCTTGTTGTAGTAGTACCTGCTGTTCTCTTAGCTACGATTTTATACTTATAAACCGTACCCGCTTTAATGTTAGCGGTGTTTTTATAAGAATTGATATTCATATCGTCGATTGTTTTAATTACGGCGTATTTACCCATCTTACCGTTTGACTTCTCATCGGCACGGCTGATAACGTAGCTTGTTGCGTTAGCAGTCTTGTCCCATCTGATGATAACGTTATCCTTGCCCGTAGACTTTACGGAAAAATTCTTCGGAGCTTCGGGTGTGATAACCGGCTCTGTAGTTTCCTGAGTAGCGGGTTCGGTAGTCTCGGCAGGAGCTGTAGTTTCCTCGACAGCAGTAGTTTCAGCTGTAGTCTCCTGAGTTTCGGAAGGCTCGGCGGTAGTTTCCTCGGTAGCTTCGGCAGCAGTCTCGGGAACTGTTTCGGAAACAACGGGGTCGTCGCCTGTTCTGTGCTTCGGTGCTGTTGCGGCGCCTGCGGTTACCGCGAGGGGTACCATCGACGAAATAATAACAACCGCGAGTAAAAATGAGACGAATTTCTTCATATTGTTATCTTCCTTTCTTTCAGATACTTTGAAATACAAGCTTTCAGATACTTTGAAATACAAGATATTGATATAATAATACAAATCTGTTACCTAGCATTTTACCCCTATTTAAGCGGTTTATCAAGTGATTTTTCAAACTTTTTTTATTTTCATAAATAGTATACAAAAGAACTGTACTTTTCTCTTTATAATTGAATAAAACTATGTATGTAATTACCGTATTCAGGGAGTTTTTACGCCCTGAAAACAGCCTGAATTAAAGATGTTGATATTTTTTAAAAAATCTATTATAATTAATTATATATGTGTTATTGAAAGGCGCTTGATTATGGAGCTTAAGGTCGGAGATAAAATCGAGATGAAAAAACCTCATCCCTGCGGAAGCAAGGAGTTTACGCTTCTGCGCCTCGGTATGGATTTTAAAATCCGCTGCGAGGGCTGCGGGCGCGAGGTTATGGCTCCGCGCAAAAGGATAGAGAAAAATATCAAGAAGGTAATTGAAAATGTTTGAGAGAATAGAAATTTTTGATAAACGCTACAGCGAGCTGAATAAAAAAATCTACGAGCCGAGTATTGCCGCTGACGTAGACGAATATCAGAAGATTATGAAGGAAATCCGCGAGCTTGAGCCTGTGGTTATGAAATACCGCGAGTATAAGAAAGCCCTCTCTTCAATCGACGAAAGTCTTGAAATCCTCGGCGATTCGTCTATGGACGCCGAAATGAAGGAGCTCGCTCAGCTTGAGCTCGACGAGGCAAAGCGCAGCGTTGAGGAGCTTTCCGACGAGCTTAAGATTTTACTTCTCCCTAAGGACCCTAATGACGAGCGTAACGTTATTGTTGAAATCCGCGGGGGAGCGGGCGGCGAGGAAAGCGCTCTGTTTTCCGCCGTGCTTTACCGAATGTACAGTATGTACGCGGAAGCTAAGGGCTTTAAAACCGAGATAATTAACGCTAACGAAACCGAGCTCGGCGGCTTTAAGGAAATTTCCTTTATGATAAACGGCGACGGCGCCTACAGCCGATTTAAGTACGAAAGCGGAGTACACCGCGTTCAGAGAGTTCCCGAAACCGAGAGCCAGGGACGAATCCATACCTCAACAACTACCGTTGCGGTACTGCCCGAGGCGGATGAGGTGGAGATGGAAATCAACCCGAAGGACTTGAAAATAGATACCTTCAGAAGCTCCGGAGCAGGCGGCCAGCATATCAACAAAACCTCCTCCGCTATCCGCATTACCCACCTGCCGACGGGTATGGTTGTGGAATGTCAGGACGAGCGCAGTCAGTATAAGAATAAAGACAAGGCTATGAAGGTGCTGAAATCAAGGCTTCTTCAGCAGAAGCAGGAGGCTCAGGACAGCGCTATCTCCGCCGAGAGAAAATCTCAGGTTGGAAGCGGCGACCGAAGCGAGCGTATCCGGACCTATAACTATCCGCAGGGACGCCTCACCGATCACCGTATCGGACTTACGCTTTATAAGCTCGAGGATATTTTAAACGGCGATCTGGACGAGGTTATCGACGCGCTTGTTGCTGCCGACAGGGCGGAAAAGCTTAAAGAGAGTATGGAAAGTTGATTTGATGAATACCTTATTGTTAAGCGGCGGTAAAGACGATATTTTAAAAGCGGGCGAAATTCTCGCGCGCGGAGGTCTTGTCGCCATACCTACGGAAACGGTCTACGGACTCGCCGCGAACGCGCTTGACGGAAACGCCGTCAGGAGGATTTTCGAGGCTAAGGGACGTCCGATGGATAACCCCCTCATAGTCCATATTGCTGATTTTTCCGATATAAAGCGGTTTAAGCTCGTAAGTGAAATCCCGGAAAAGGCGGTTAAGCTCGCCGAAAAATTCTGGAGCGGACCGCTTACGATAATTATGCCTAAGGGCGAGAGCATACCTGACGAGGTAAGCGCAGGGCTCGATACCGTTGCGGTGCGTTTCCCGTCTCATAAAACCGCGCAGGAAGTGATAAAAGCGGCGGGAGTACCGCTTGCGGCTCCGTCGGCTAACCTTTCGGGCTCCCCGAGTCCGACCTGTGCAGAGCACGTTATGTCCGACTTAAACGGAAGAATTGACGCGGTGCTCGACGGCGGCGAGTGTAAGGTAGGGCTTGAAAGCACGGTAATTACTCTCGTTACCGAACCTCCCGGGCTCTTAAGGCCGGGCGGAGTTACCGCGGAGGAAATCGAGGAAGTTATCGGTAAAATCGAAATCGACGACGCGGTGCTTCATCAGCTTAAAAGCGGTGAAAAAGCCGCCTCGCCCGGAATGAAGTATAAGCACTATTCCCCGAAGGCGGAGGTTGTTTTAATCGTCGCCTCCGACGAGGATTATATAAATTACGTCAACGAGAGAAAGGGAGAGGGCGTTGCGGCGCTCTGCTACGACGGCGACGAGAAGTCGCTTGAGGTGAAAGCCCTCACTCTCGGCGAAAAGAACGATTACGGCGAGCAGGCTCACGAGCTTTTTAAAAGGCTTCGTGAGGTTGACGAGCTGGACGGAATAAAAACCGTATACGCGCGCTGTCCGCGCCCTGACGGCGTAGGAATGGCGGTGTATAACCGGCTTATCCGCGCGGCGGGATTTGAGGTGATTGAGCTTGAGAAGCTATAAGCTGATAGGTCTTACCGGACGCTCCGGCTCCGGAAAGAGCGTTGTGCGCGGGGTGTTTGAGGAAGAAGGCTATAAGGTTATCGACGCCGATTTGCTCGCGAGACGCGCCCTTGAAAGCCCTGTCGTTTTAATAGGGTTAAAGGCGTATTTCGGAAGCGATATAATAAACGGAAATACCCTCGACCGAAAAAGCCTTGCCGAAAAAGCCTTTCGCGATAAGGAAAATACGGCGAAGCTCAATTCGGTAATGCACCCTGAAATTGTGAGGCTCTTTCTAGGCGATTTAAAAGACCTTATAATAAGCGGCGAGAGTAAAATCCTCTTTGACGCGCCTCAGCTTTTTGAGGCGGGGATGGAGGTTTTATGCGACCTTACGGTAGCCGTTATCGCGGATGACGAGCTCAGGCTCAGGCGGATTACCGAACGCGATAATATAAGCCGCGCAGAGGCTGAAAGCCGGTTGAGCGTTCAGCTTGACGACAGCTTTTTTAAGAATGAGTGCGATTATTATTTAGAAAACAATAATTCCGAACAGGAATTAAAAAGCAAAACAAGGGAGCTTATATCCCGAATCTGAGGTGTGTTTTGGTTAAGCGCAGATACAGGAAAACCCACTATTTCAGAAATTTTATAATATTTCTGTTTGTGATTGCGATAATAGGCGGCGGAATATGGCTGCTGGTAAAAAACTTCGATAAAGCGGAAACTATGCTCGAAAAAAGCGTGTACCCTATAAAGTACAGCGAGCTGGTCGATAAGGCGGCTGAGGATTACGGGCTTGAAAAACCGCTTATTTACGCCGTAATTAAAACCGAATCCGGGTTTAATCCCGATAGCGAGAGCCGCGTCGGAGCGGTAGGGCTTATGCAGATGATGCCCGAAAGCTTTAAATGGGTTCAGAAGCTGCGCGGAACTGCGCTTGACGAAAGCGAGCTTTCCGACCCGGCGGTGAATGTTGACTACGGCTGTTACTATTTAAACTATCTGCTTAAGCATTACGGCGACGAGCGCTGCGCCGTTGCGGCGTATAACGCCGGCTTTGTGGTGAGCGACTGGCTAAAGGACAGCACCTACAGCTCGGACGGAAAAACGCTTAAGGAAATTCCGTATCCCGAAACCTCAAAGTATGTAAAAAAGGTTGAGCACGCTAAGGAAATGTATAAGAAATTATATTTTTAAGTTACATAAATCGAAGATTTTAAGATAGATTATTAATGGAGGTAGATACCATGTCAGAAGAAAAAAGCAAGACAAAACAGCTTAAGGAAGAACTGTTTTTACCCGCTAAAAAGGGAATCGCGGCAGCAGCTGAGGACGAGATTTCCCGCGCCGACGAGTTCTGCGAGGGTTATAAGGATTTCCTCGATAATTCTCCCGTTGAGCGCGAGGCGGTTGAATATTCGCTTCAGCTCGCGATAGAAAACGGATTTACGGAGTTTGAGCAGGACAGGTACTACAACCCCGGCGATAAGGTTTACCTTGTTAACCGCGGAAAGGCGATTGCCCTCGCCGTTATAGGTAAGAACGGTACTAAAAACGGCGTACGTTTCTCGATTGCTCATATCGACTCCCCCAGGGTTGATTTAAAGCCGAACCCGATGTATGAGGATAATAACCTCGCGTATTTTAAAACTCATTACTACGGCGGAATAAAGAAGTATCAGTGGACGGTTATGCCGCTTGCTCTCCACGGTACGGTTGTTAAGCTCGACGGCACAAAGGTCGATATAAAGGTCGGCGTTGACGAGAGCGAGCCTTGCTTCTGCATTACCGATTTGCTTCCGCACCTCGCGCGAGAGCAGGCTCAGAAAAAGCTCGCTCAGGCTATTGAGGGAGAAAACCTCAACGTGCTTATCGGTTCACGCCCGCTTAATACCGAGGACGAGGAAGGCGAGCTCGTAAAGCTCAACGTTATGAAGATTTTAAACGAGAAGTACGGAATTACCGAGAGCGATTTCCTTTCGGCTGAGCTTTGCTTTGTACCTGCTCAGAAGTCAAGGGATGTAGGCTTTGACAGGGGTTTGATCGGCGGCTACGGCCACGACGATAAGGTCTGCGCATATCCTGCGTTAATGGCGGCGATTGATACCGACGTACCCGAGTGCACCTGTATTACCTACCTAACGGATAAGGAGGAAACAGGCTCCGACGGCAACACGGGTATGCAGAGCGACTTCTTAAGATATTTTGTTTACGATTTAGCTAAGTCCGACGGCGAGGAGGGCTACAGGGTTCTTTCTAAGAGTAAGTGCCTTTCAGCCGACGTTAACGCCGCGTTCGACCCGATTTACGCGAGCGCTTACGAGCCTAAGAACTCGAGCTATATCAATCAGGGCGTTATTATCTCGAAGTATACCGGCCACGGCGGTAAATACGATACCTCCGACGCTTCCGCGGAGTATATGGGCGAAATCCGCTCTATGCTCGAGAAGAACGGAATTATGTGGCAGGTAGGCGAGCTCGGCAAGGTCGATATAGGCGGCGGCGGTACAATTGCGAAGTACGTCGCGAATATGAATGTTGACGTTGTTGACCTGGGAGTTCCCGTGCTTTCAATGCATGCTCCGTTTGAGCTTATCAGCAAGGTTGATATTTTCGAGGCATACCGCGCGTTCCACGCTTTTTTCAACAATCTGTAAAAAACACTTGCATTTTCAGCACGAAAGTGTTATTATATACGGGCGGAAAAAAATTCCGCTCTAAATGCGCCGGTAGCTCAGCTGGATAGAGTGCGCGGCTACGAACCGCGAGATCGGGGGTTCGAGTCCCTTCCGGCGTGCCAAAAAAATGACGAGTCCAACGGGCTCGTTATTTTTTGCGCCGGAAGGGACTCGAAGATTGTTCTCACCAAAATATAGTCGTACGTCTCGTCCTAAGAGCGGACTCGCCGCACTCCTTATTTTGGAGAGCGCTTTTGCTCCCTAAATCCGCCGCCGGCGGCGGTCGCAACGCTACGTTAAAAAATCGATTCAGCGAATCGATTTTAGCGAGGAGTGTTGCAGAAACCTTTCCTCAAAACGTGAACCCAACAGGCGAGGACTAAGTTCTCGCGTAGATGACGATACTTCCGGCGTGCCATAATCCCACTCTAATTCTGATACAATGGTATCGGGTAGAGTGGGATTTTTCTTTTGCACCCCATACTTACTAAAAACGCCAGTATTCAAGGAATTTTAAGGCTACAAACACACGATAGCCTTGTCGGAATAAAGCTCAAAAGCCTCGGTGGAACGTTCTCCATCGAGGCTTTTTGCATTTTCAGGGCTAAATTGTCAAAAGCTATCGTGTGTCGTGTGGGAGCTATCGTGTGTATTGTCAGGGTTATCGTGTGTCGTTTCAGATTTCTCCTCAAAATGAACTGTCAGAGGAATAATATACGGTTTACTCTTCGTTGATGCGTTCCAAAGCAAATTCAATAAACTGTTTTTTGCGCCTTCCGATACTTATCTCTGGAGTTTCAAGATAAAATCGTCCAGAGCAAATAAGCCAGAAGATTTATCGACCTTATACCGAGAATACAAGAGTGACCCGAATATATGTAGGAATTGTCCAAGCAGACATTTGTGTACAGCGTCAAAGGATTGTCAAAAGACAGTTACAAAACA
>CAJOFK010000020.1:47896-48822 GCA_905234015.1 uncultured Ruminococcus sp. | reverse complement strand
TAAAGTTGGTAATCGGAGCTTCTGTTGTAGCGTCGCCAGCCTTAGGTGTGTTGTAAGAACCAACTGCCTGAGCATTCTCGGAAATGAATGTACCGCCGGAAATGCTGATAGCAGGAGTGCCGCCGGGATAACCGCAGTTATCGATTACGATAGCGTCACCTGTCGGGTTAGCGCCGTTGCCGGAAGGTGTATACTCGAGAGCTGCTGCTCCTGTACCGATTACAGTAGCGCCGGAGATAGATGTTCCGCTTGTTGCTAAGTTGGATGTACCGGACTTAACATAGATACCTGTTGCACCTGTGATTGTACCGCCTGTAACAGTAAGTGTACCTGCGTTCGGATGATAGATACCGTTGCCGTTGGGAGCACTTAATGTACCTCCCTCAACGTTGATTACATATCCTGCCTCTGAAGCGCCTGAACCGTTACCGGAGATACAAGCGCAGTCGCCTGTTACTGTAATCTCAGCGCCGTCCTTAACGTTAACTGTAGCCTGGTCGCCGATAACAACTACGCCGTACTGACCGGACTCAACTGTACCTTCAACGTTTACTTCGCTGTTAGCGAATGTGATGATAGCACCGCCGTTGCCTGTAGCGCATGTATTCTTTACAGTTGCGCCGTCTTCAACGTTTAATGTACCATAGTTATAGATAGCATAATCGGAATCAGCGTTGCAATTAACCTCAACGTCGTCGCCGATTGTGCATGTGCCGTAGCTGCGGATTGCTTCCATACCATCAGCACACTGGAGTGTTCCGGGACCTACGATTGTAAGTGAAGAATCAGCGTTGGCAACCTGGAACATAGCGATTCTCTCGTCATAGCCTGTGATAGTCTTGCCGTTAAGGTCGAGTGTGAAGTTACCGTTAAGACCATAATAACCGTCGAGTGTGATATCCTGTAAGAGTTTGATTGTGCCGGTC
>CAJOFK010000020.1:36578-47872 GCA_905234015.1 uncultured Ruminococcus sp. | reverse complement strand
TTAGTATCGCCAACCTGGCATACATAATCCTTAGGAACTACTGTCTTAGCGCCTGTTGTCTCGTCTACTACAACCTTGCAGTCGTCGTCAACTGCGAGAGTTGTGATAGCGCCGCCGTTAGCGAATGTGAACTGAGCGTCCTCTGCGCCGTAAGCGGTAGGAATAGTTGCGCCGTCGATAGCAACGGGAGCAGTGTTATCATTATAAGTATATACGCCTAATGCGTTGGTGTCGTCACCTGTAACAGCGAATGTACCGCCCTTAATTGTAACGTAGGGAACGCCGCCGGGATATCCGCAGATATCTACTACGATAGCGTCGCCGAGAGTACTTGTGCCGCCGCCGTTATATACATAGTCCTCATGGTCGTCAGTACCTGTGAAGGAACCGCCGTTGATTACTACTGTACCTGCCTTGATATAAACACCCTCGGAACCGGAGAATGTACCGCCGTTGATTGTGAGGGTACCTTCCTGCTGCTGATAAACTGCAGGAGCGGTCTGAGATGTAAATGTACCGCTGTTGATTGTGATATCATAGCCTTCGTTGCCGGCTGTACCGTTACTGGAGATACAGAAGGATTCATCTGTAGTGATTGTAGCGCCGTTAATGTTGAGTACGGAATCGTCACCTATAATAAATACGCCGCATACTTCGTTTTCGCCTGTGATTGTACCGCCGTTAAGGTTAGCTGTACCTGCGATAACTTCGAGTGCGTTGCCTTTTCCGTTCGCATCACCTTCGTAGTTGATAGCAGCATTGCCGCTCATTGTGAATGTGCAGTC
The DNA here is from genome assembly GCA_905234015.1 of uncultured Ruminococcus sp. GTDB lineage: Bacteria > Bacillota > Clostridia > Oscillospirales > Acutalibacteraceae > Ruminococcoides. Next base: position 47,087 of record CAJOFK010000020.1, on the reverse strand, counting down.
AGCGTCGTTGATTGCAACTAAGCTATTGATAGTGCCGCCTGTGAAGGTAATCGCGTCAGCAGCTGCATTATTACCGGTGCTGTCTTCAATTGCAAGAACCGCGCCGTTGATTGTGCCTGCGGAAACATTAGTTGTACCGTTTTCGTTTACGATAGCTGTGTGCCGCCTGTAACGTTGATAACGTTGCCGTCATAGTTGTTATAGAAAGCGGGGTTAGTAAGGGATGTTGAATGAACACCGCCTGCGATATTAAGTGTGCCGTAGTTATCTACGAGACCCTTCTCGCCTGTGAGACCGCCTGTTGTACCTGTTACTGTAAGAGTACCTGCGTTTGTGAAGCTCCAGGGAGTAACTGTAACTGTCTTGTCAGCGCAGTCTAAAGTTAATGTCTTACCTGAGGAAACATTAACGTTTGCGAGAGTTGTGTCAGCGAGAACTGTGATTGTGTCGTCAGCAAAAGCATCCTCGAGGGACTCGAACTTAGCTGTGCCAATCTGAGCTACATATTCTTTAGCAACTACTTCCTTATCGCCGTTGTCTTTTACAACAACCTTGTAATCGTCGTCAGTAGCGATATTTGTGATAGCGCCGTCGTTTGCGAATGTGAAAGTAGCGTTGTCGTCGCCGTAAGCTGTAGCAAGTGTAGTACCGTCAACTGTTACGGTAACCTCGTCAGCTGCTCTGTAAGTGTAAGCGCCGAGCTGATATGCACCTTCGCCTGCCTTGGTGTTAAATGTACCGCCGGAAATTGTAACTGCGGGAACTGTGCCCGGATAGTCACAAGCCTCAACTACAACAGCGTCGCCTGTAGCTGTACAGCCGTTGCCGTTGTGCTCGAAAGCAGTCTTGTCGCCTGTAGCAGTTAATGTACCGCCTGAAATTGCGGTAGTACCTGCCTTAGTATAAACAGCAGTTGTACCTGAAACTGTACCGCCGCTGATTGAAAGTGTACCTGTGTTCGGGTGGTAAATAGCTACGTCGTTAGCGGAAGAAACTGTACCGCCTTTAACCTCGATAACATATCCTTCCTCACCAGCAGAACCGTTACCGGAAATAGCGTAGCCGTTGGAAGCAGTAACGTTACCGCTGTTTACTACAGCCTTTGCACCTGTCCTTGCTACAACAATAGCTGCAGCCTCGCCGCCTGTACCGTAAACTGTACCGCCGTTAACATTTGTAACGCCGCCCTTGTTATAGATACCGCCGGTGCTTTCGTTTTCGTAACCAACCTGAACGCCTGAGCCAACGTTAACTGTTCCGCCTACGTTGAAGATACCGTACCATGCACCCTTTCTTGTGGTGTAAAGGTAACCTGTATCTGAACCTGTGTTAGTAAGGTTAAGAGTTTTGCCGCTTGAAACTGTAACTGCGTCATCGTTTGAGCAAACGATCTTCTTGCCGTTGAAGTCAAGGGTCATGTCCTTACTTACTGTTGTTGTGGAGGTAGTTGCAACATCATTTAAGAGCTTCCAAGAACCGCCTACGGAAGCCGCGAGCTTGAGCTCGTCTTCAGTCTCAACTGTACCCTTCTTGAAAGACCAAGAATTGTCGGAAGTCTTGAAATAGATAATGGACTTGCCTGTGTAATCGCCGTCAAATGTAGCGTTAGGACCTGCGGGAGCCCAGAAGTTAGCTTCGCCGTTCTCGATATAAGCAATCTTGTACTGAGCGTTTGCTGTAGTATCAATAACGCCCATATACTCAGAACCTGCGCCTGTGTAAGCAGTATTTAATGCTAATGCAGTTCCGGGTGTCCAGCTGTTGTCTTCGCTAAGAACATAGTAACCGTCAGCTACGCCATCATATGTAGCAGCGCCGGCAGAAACTGCCATTACGGACATCATGGAAACGACCATAAGTACAGCAAGAACTACTGATAAAACTTTTTTAGTCATTTGCATTTGGATTCTCATCCTTTCTTAATATTATTTTTGATTTTCTTTTTAATTGAACATCGGGAATAAAATTAAGATACAAACAACATCTGACCCCACATTTTTTTATTTGGTAGTGGTTAGCGGTTAGCGGCCGGCGAAAAATCACCTTTTACCTCTTAACTCTTAACTCTTACCTTGAATGTATGCTGTCCTGCCGGAAAATTAACGAAGATTGTTAAAAAACCGACAACGTATCGGGCTTAAGCCCTTGTTCAAACCAAGTGCGTTAATTCCCTGCGCCGCAATGAACGCAAGGCGCAAAACGAACCAATGGGATAAAATCCCAAAGTAACACTTTACAGTATTGTAGCATTTTTGAAAGATTTTTTCAAGTTTTAGTGAGGAATTTCCCCTCGGCAAATTGCACAAATTTAAGGCGGAATGTTTATTTATTTTTTTGAAAAGGCAGGAGTATGTCACATTCCCGGCAGCTGCGTCCGCATAAAATGATAAAAACGACCGCATATCATTATGCGGTCGTTTACGTTTAATTTTCATTCGTTTGGTGGTGGAAGGTGGGAACCATTTCGGCGAGCTTTTCAACTACCTTATCGCTTTCGTTCGAGTTAGCGAGGGCTTCGAGCTCGTCGAGCTGTTTTAAGAACTCATCCGGCTCGATTTTAAGCTGATTGCCGATAAATATCTTTTTATTAGAGGTCTTTTTAAGTCCTTCCTCGTCCATAAGCAGCTCCTCGTAGAGCTTTTCGCCGGGACGAAGCCCCGTAAAGACGATTTCTACGTCCTGATAAGGAACTTTTCCGTACATTCGGATAAGGTTTTCGGCGAGATTTACGATTTTAACCGGCTCGCCCATATCGAGTACGAAAATTTCGCCGCCGGAAGCCATCGCGCCTGCCTCGAGCACGAGCGATACCGCCTCGGGAATAGTCATAAAGTAACGGATGATATCCGGGTGAGTTACGGTGACGGGCATTCCGCTCTCAATCTGACGGCGGAACAGCGGGATTACCGAGCCGTTGGAACCGAGGACGTTGCCGAAGCGTGTCGTTACAAACTCGGTGCCGGTGCTGCGCTGAGCCATATACTCAATAATCATCTCGCATACGCGCTTTGTGCAGCCCATTACGTTGGTCGGGTTAACCGCCTTATCGGTGGAAATCATCACGAACTTGTCCGCTTTATATTTCTGTGCGAGCTTAGCGACGTTGAAGGTTCCGACGATATTATTTTTAACAGCCTCCTCGGGAACGTACTCCATAAGCGGAACGTGCTTATGCGCAGCCGCGTGGAATACAAGGTTCGGACGGTACTGCATAAAGATTTTTTCCATCTTGTCGTAGTCGCGTACCGAGGAGATAAGCGTCTCAATATTGACCTTATCGCCGTAGGTCATCAGGATTTCCTGCTGAACCTCATAGGCGTTGTTCTCGTAGATATCTACTATAATAACCCTTTCGGGGCTGTACTTTGCAATCTGGCGTACAAGCTCGGAGCCGATTGAGCCGCCTCCGCCCGTAACCATACATATTTTCCCGGTGACGAGGTTTTTAATATCCTTTTTATCGAAGGATACGGGCTCTCTGCCGAGCAAGTCCTCGAGCTTGATATCCGCCGCCTGGGAAATGAGCTGAGTATGCTCGGCGTCGAAAATCAGGTCGCCGAGGTACGGCACAACCTTAATACGGCATTTTGTTTCGGAGCAGAGCTCGAGAATACGCTTTCTTTCCTTTTCGTTGCAGGAGGGTATCGCGAAAATAATCTGCTCAACCTCGAACGCTTCGGCAAGCTCGGGGATTTCCCGGGTGGTGCCGAGCACTTTAACGCCGTTTATTTTAGTGTGGCGCTTTCCGGCGTCGTCGTCAACGAGTCCGATAACCTCGATTTCCGAGGTTGCGCTGTTGTCGAATTTTGATGATTTTATCTCGTTTAATATCATCCTTGCCGCCTGACCGGCGCCGACGATAAGAGTTCTCTCGTTGTTCTGATACTTACCTGCGTGAGTAAGCGTAATAAAGGTGCGCTTGAACGCAAAGCGGAACAGCAGAGCTCCCGTGGTAATTACAATAAAATTAAGCAGGAAAAACAGCTTTGACGGGGATTTTCCGAGCGCGTAGAATATCATAAGCGTGATAAACTGACCTATAGCCATTCCCGCGGCGCATAAACCGTAATCAAAAAGCTTGAATTTCCGCCACGCCTTTGAGTATGAACCGATTGCATACTGAACGAGGAAGCATATAATAATATCAATAAACGCTATATAGATAAGCCGTGAAAAGCTGAGGCTGTACTGAGGAAGAAAGCGTTCGAATATGAAATTGGTGCTGAGCGTACCGAACGCGATGAAAAACGCGTCGGCAAGCGCGAGAAATATTTTTCGCCAGGTTAATTCTCTCATATACGCTCCTCCTTTAAGCCTATTATATCCATATAATTATAAGCAAATCCGCATAGGTTGTCAATATAAAGGGCGAACATTCGACTTTTTTCATAAACAGAGGCGGAGGATTTTGTATATTATTTTTAAACTCAATCGAATAAGGAGATTTTTCTGCATATATAATATGTAAAAATAATAAAAATCCCCGGTAAATAAACCTATCTTTAACAAAATTGACTATGGAATATATGATAAAAATGATGTAAAATTAAGTTAACTGTAAGAATTTCGAAATGAGGTGGTTAAAATGCTGAATATTTATACAACTAAAAAAGGTATTCTTAACGAGGTTAACGAGCTCCAACCGGACGTATGGGTTAAGCTGACCGCTCCGGACGCCGAGGAAAACCAGCAGATTGTTGACCACTACGGGATTGATTTCGGCGACGTTGTAGCCGCGCTCGATGACGAGGAGACCTCGCGTATTGAGTTTGAGGATAACTACACGCTTATCCTCGTCGATATTCCGATTACCGAAATCCGTAACGAGCAGCCCTACTACACCACTATTCCGCTCGGAATTATCGTTACGATTGACGCGGTTATTACAGTTTGCCGCGAGAAGGTTGATATCTTCGAGAAAAATCTCCGCTTTAAAATGCGTAATTTCAGTACAAGAAAACGTATGAGATTCGTATACCATATATTATACAGTATTTCAAGACTTTATCTTTACGACCTTCGTAATATTGATAAGGCTCGTACCGAAATTGAGGAACGCGCCGGCAAGGAAACGAAAGATACCGATATCGTATCGCTGCATGAGCTCGAGGCTTCACTCGTATACTTTGCGACTTCGCTGAGAGCTAACAACATGGTTATTACACGACTCCAGCGCTCCAACGAGTTCCCCGAGGATGAGGAGCTTATTGAGGATACTATAATCGAGAACAATCAGGCTATTGAGATGGCGACGATTTACCGTAATATCATCGACTCTACCCGTGAGCTTATCTCCGCGGTGGTAGATAACCGGCTTAACAACGTGATGAAATTCCTCACCTCGATTACGCTCGTAATGGCTATACCGACGGTTATCTCCGGAATTTACGGTATGAACCTAAAATGGCTTCCGTTTGCGGGTACCGTTTACGGCTTCGCGATAATCTGCGTTATAACTATCGTGATTTGCGTTGTGACGATGTATATTCTTAAGCGTAAGAATATGCTATAAAAACTATGCAAAAAGAATAATGCTAATCAACCGGCTTAACAGCCGGTTTTTTGTTTGAAAATTTTCACAAATCCGACGTGACAATTATTCGTTTAGTATTGTATAATGTATATATAAAAAGTATAATGAACGAAAAGGGAGGCGATTTTATGCGTAATTCTTTGTACAGTAAAATAACGGCAGTTTTACTCGCCGTTTTAATAATCGCGGGATTATCCCCCGCCGCGTTTTCAACAGGTGAGGAGGTAACGCTCAATCCCGACGCGTACCCGAGCTTTGCCGATAAAAGCTGGGGCGCGCTTTACGCTCACGCGACCTTGGGCGGCGACAGCGCTCAGGCGTGGCAGAGATGGGATTCCGGCTACTCGGGAATTAACGCTCAAAGCGGCGTGAGATACTTCTTCCTGCCGAATACCGCGAACGACTCAAAGGTTGAGCTCTACAACAACTACGGCGACGACGCAGTTGTCGGCGGGGTTACTATCGCTCCCTACACAAGCGCCGTCGTGGATTACACCGACGGTCAGCAGATGAGCGTAACCGTAGCCGACAGAAGCTATAAGCTCATCATCAGCAAAAGCGACAGCGAGGCCTCCGTTTACGTCAACGATACAACCAACTCATACACCGATGTTAACGGCGTTGTGCAGGAAACGGATTTATACTCCTTCCTTATTCAGAATAAGCAGAACTCCGTTAAGGGAAGCGCGTGCGCTATCGCGAACTCCTCGGGCGTTTCGGAAACAGCCCTTAAGAAAATCAAGGGCCGCGGAAATACCAACTGGCGCGAAACCGATAAAAAGCCCTTTAATCTCACCTTTAACGATATGACTACAATCGGTCATACGACTAATAAAAAGTTCTCGTTCGTATCGAACGCAAAGGACTCTACCCTGCTGCGCAACTCGATTATGTATGATTTCGCGAACGACGCGGGCTCGCTCTATTCGCCCTCAAACAGCTTTATCGACTTCTTCGTTAACGGCGTATACAGGGGATGTTATATCGCGTGTCAGAAAATGGACCTCGGCAAAAACGCCGTTGTTTCACTTAAGGATAATTCCGATACTGACCCGGAATTTAACTTCCTCGTTGAGGTTGACGTTTGGAATTATAAGGAAGACGTATACTTCGTAACCGATAAGGGCTACCACGTTGTACCAAAAACCCCCGACCTGGAGGGCTTTGACGAGACCGACGATGCTCAGGCGGCGATGTACAACTTTATGATGGATAAGTATCAGGAGTTTGAGAACGCTCTTTACGGCGGAAGCCTCTCCGAGCTTGAGGAAATCTGCGATTTAAACAGCCTTGCTACCCAGTATCTTCTCCAGGAATTCGGAAAGAACTGCGACGGCGGCTACACCAGCACCTACTTCACCTATAACGCCTCGGAGAATAAGTTCTACGCCGCGCCGATATGGGACTGCGACTCCGACCTCGGAGCAGTTGACTGCGTTCGCGACGGCTGTACGGAATCGACCTGCAATTATAAGGGCTGGATTACAAGAAAGGCAACCTATACCTACGACCATAGCATAACAACGGTAAATCCGCTCGGTCAGGCGTTCAACCTTTCGGGCACCGCCTCCGACGGAAGTAATTTCGAAGCGCTCTGCAAGAAAATATGGAGCGAAAAATTCCTGCCGAATATTGACGTTCTGCTCGGTAAAGCAGACTCAACCGGACGCCTTAAGAGCATAGACGAGTACGCCGCCTCAATTAATAAGGCGCGCTACAACAACTATGTTATGTGGGACTTTATGTGGTACTGCGCCGCGTATAACTCCGGACTGAGAAACAGCTACTCGCGCGACTACAGCGGCGAGCTTAAGTATCTTAAGGACTGGACAGCCGCCCGCGCGGACTGGATTTCCTCTCAGTATAACACCGCTTCACCTACTCAACCCGTCACCACCGAACCGGCAACCAATCCGTCAGCTCCCCTGCCGCAGTCGGCGACAATTTACTTCCTTAATAATCAAAACTGGGAAAGCGTCAACTACTATACCTGGACGAGCAGAACTCCGAAAACCGTATGGCCCGGAGAGCCCGCTCAGTATGTAGGCAAAACTCCGCAGGGAGTCGAGGTTTACAAGGCGGTAATTGATACCGACAGTTATAAGAACATCATTTTTAACGACGGCGGAGCCTATGCCCAGACGGACGATATTCCAATCACCGCGGATAATATTATTTACATTCCGACAACGGTAAGTACGCAAAACACTTATAAAATTTGCTACGCGGTTGCTTCTGATTCCTACGAAAACAGCGCCGTGCTCGGCGACGTAAACGCCGACGGAGATATTACTATTCTCGACACTACGCTCATTCAAAAAGCCCTTATTAATACCGCTGATTTAACGGATAATCAAAATGCCGCTGCCGATACCAACAAGGACGGCAAGGTAAACATAAGGGACGCGACATTGATTCAGATGCACATAGCTAAAATTATCACAATATAACGAAGCTTTGAACTTCAAAAATTTAAGACCGGCTCATTTGAGCCGGTCTGTTTTTTACGGATTATACTTCAACAATCGCGAAGCTCTGAGGACTGAGCGTCATTTTCTCCCATGACTGGATATACTCGCCTATCCTGTAGAGTTCGGATTTGACCTCATAATCAAATTTAACGTCAACAAGTCGGTCGAGCGGATTAACGAAAACAACGTACTTTCCGCGCTTATATACGAACGGGAAGGAATTTTCCTCGGCATAAAGCACCTCGAACGGCGCGTCGGCCGCAAACTCCTTATTCTTCTTTCTAAGCTTGATTATATCCTTAACAACCTTATAGATACTTCCCTTTTTACGGCGCTGATTTTCAACGGTCGGCGCCTTTTCGTCGCTGTCGACGGGGATATAGGTCGTATCGCTCTCGGAGAAGCCGAAATTCTTACCCTTACACCACTGCATCGGAGAGCGCGAGCCGGTACGGCTGTAGCCGCCCTCAACGCTCGTAAGCCCCTCAAGATAGCGCATACCGATTTCGTCGCCGTAATACAGGAACGGAACTCCCGGGAGCGTAAAGAGAGTAGCGTAGGTTATTTTTATAGCCTCCTCGTCAAGGTAAGCGGTGATACGCGGCGTATCGTGGTTACAGGTTATAAGGCTTATAAAGCCGTTATCCTTAACCGCCTCGTAGTAAGGAAGAAATTCGTCGGTAAAGGCGCGGATATTTCCCTCGCCGTTTTTATTAAAGAAAGCCTTATCGCCCCAGCTTCCGCCTCTTATGAGAGCGTTGTAGCCGTTGCCGATATGGTCAAGGTAAAAGTCGCAGTGGAATCCGCCCTTATTGATAGCGACAGGCGGGTCGCACCATTCGGACACGAGGGCCGCGTCGGGATACTCCGCGTCCATCATAGCTCTTATCTCAGCCCAGATAGTCGCGGTCGGCTCCTTGGTGTTATCATTCTTAACAAGCGAATCCGCCATATCTACGCGGAAGCCGTCGGCGCCCATATCGAGCCAGAATTTCATAATATCCTTTAAAGCGGCTACGGTGGCGCGGCAGTCGGGATGGTCCATCGGAAGCTGCCAGTCGGGGTTTGTAATCTCCGCAAAGCCGTAATTCAAAGCAGGCTGACTGCTGAAATAATTTACCATATAGTTTCCGTCGCGCTCGCAGAGTCCGCACATCATTCTGTACTCGCCGGGAGCGTCCCACACGGACTTAGTGAATATGTATCGGTTAGAGAACTTATTAGGCTTAGCCTGTTTCGCCTGCTTAAACCAGGGGTGAGTATCGCTCGTATGCCCGGGTACGAGGTCGAGGATTATCCTCATCTTCTTTTTATGCACAGTTTTAATAAGCTCGCATAAATCCTCGTTGGTTCCGTAGCGGGGCGCAACCTTTTTATAATTCCTTACGTCGTAGCCCGCGTCCTTAAACGGCGAGTCGTATACCGGATTTAGCCAGATCGCGTTGCAGCCGAGCTGCTTAACGTAATCAAGCTTCTCTATAATACCGCGGATATCTCCTATTCCGTCGCCGTTACTGTCGTAAAAGCTCTGAGGATAAATCTCGTAAAATATCGCGTCCTTTAACCATTTAGGCATATCGTCATCTCCTTTTTCTACCCTGTATATTGTATTCCTGACGGAAACAAGCTTTAGTTTTGGTTTACAATTTTATTCTAACATATCCCTTTAACCTTATGCAATAGATAAAAGGCAAAAACTGTACGGAAAAATTTAGTTTCCATTATTTATTGCTTGCAAAACAACCCCGGCTTTCATATTATGTTATCAGGTGATACCTATGACGATTGAACAGATTGACCCGGGAAGGGTGATGATACTTCTCGGCAGCGAGGATATGAAGGATTTTTCGCTCGAATATAAAACGCTCGGCTTTAAGGACGCTCATTCGAGGAAGATTTTAAGCCGACTTTTAAAGCTCGCGTGCAATAAAACCGGTATGAGCGTAAATAACAAGCGGATGTACGTTGAGGCTCTGCCCCATAAAAGCGGCTGTCTTATACTTTTAACTCTTACCGAAAAAAGCTCCCGTCGCCTTTATAAGATAAAAAAGAGCGATAAAAGCTACTGCTGCGTTTTTGATTCCGCGGAAAATATGATAAGAGCGGCAATCACTTTAAAGAGCTTTTCGCTCCCCCGGGGAAGCGTTTACTTCGAAAAAAATAAATACTATCTTATAATAGAAACTATGCCGCTGCCGCTGAGTCTTATGTCTGCTCTCGAGGAATTTTCCGAGGCTTACGTCTGCTCAAAGACCGCCTGCGCGCGAGTCGCGGAAAACGGCAGGGAAATCGGCGAGATAAAGGAAATAGGAAAATATTTTTAGAAAAAAGAGGCAGGAATAATTGCGACTGCAATATCCCTTGCCTCTTATCTGTTTATTTTACTTTTCTACTCTCGGAATTTCTGTTCGGTCATACTCGTCAAGACGGTTTCCGTAAAGAAAAAGCGTGCGTACTGCGTACGCTTTTCAGCCATCGCACGTTTCTGCGCAGCAGAAAACTGTG
>CAJOFK010000020.1:0-36550 GCA_905234015.1 uncultured Ruminococcus sp. | reverse complement strand
CTCGTCAAGACGGTTTCCGTAAAGAAAAAGCGTGCGTACTGCGTACGCTTTTCAGCCATCGCACGTTTCTGCGCAGCAGAAAACTGTGCGGGCAATATATTTTTTTACTTTTCTACTCTCGGAATTTCCGTTCGGTCATACTCGTCAAGACGGTTTCCGTAGAGGTAATATTTAGTTTCCTTAACAACTACTCCCGAGAGCAATATCACCGCGACGAGGTTCGGGATAGCCATAAGCGCGTTGAAAATATCCGAAAGCGCCCATACCATATCGAGCGAGATAACCGGAGCGATTAATAAAACGAGTACAAATATTATTTTATAAGGTATCATTCCCTTCAGTCCGAAAAGATACTCAACACACCTCTCCCCGTAGTACGACCAGCCGAGTACGGTTGAATACGCGAACGCGACAATCCCGATTACGAGTATCGGCGTGCCGATATATGGTATCTGCTGAAACGCGCAGAAGGTGAGCTTATCGCCGTCGGCGCCGCTGAACGCCGCAGGATTTTTAAGCCCGGAGCTGACGAGCACAATTCCCGTCATAAGGCATACAACTACGGTATCCCAGAACGTTCCGGTCGAGGAAATCATTGCCTGACGCACCGGATTTCTTGTCTGAGCGGCGCTTGCTACTATCGGAGCGGAGCCCATACCCGACTCGTTGGAAAAAAGTCCGCGGGCGATTCCGTACCGCGCGGCAATCATAATCGAGGAGCCGATAAAGCCTCCCGCCGCCGCTGTGGTCGTAAACGCGGATTTAACAATAAGCGCAATCGCGCTTCCGATATATTCATAATTCATCACGAGTAAAATCACGCAGCCTATAACGTACATCGCCGCCATAGCCGGCACGAGCAGCTCGCAAACCTTTGAGATAGACTTTATTCCGCCGAAGATTACAACCGCCGTAACCGCGGCAATAACCACGCCGACTATAACCGAAACGAGGGAAACCTCATGTCCCGTAATATTCAGAGTTAACAGCCCTTCGTGATTAAAGGTGCTGTTCATAATACTTGATATCGCGTTGACCTGAACTCCGGAGCCGATTCCGAATGAGGCAAAAAGCGCGAACAGCGCAAACAATACGGCGAGCCATTTAAGCTTAAGCCCGCGCTCGAGCGCGTACATCGCGCCGCCGAGCATACGTCCGTCCTTAGTACGGACGCGGTATTTTACGGCTAAAAGCGACTCCGCGTATTTTGTTGAAATTCCGAAAACGCCCGTAAGCCAGCACCACAGCACCGCGCCCGGACCGCCTACGGCTATAGCCGTTCCAACGCCTATAATATTACCCGTGCCTATAGTTGAAGCAAGCGCGGTAGCGAGCGACTGGAACGGGCTTATATCACCCTCGGACTCGGGGTCCTTCGTGACCGAAAGCCGTATCGCTTTAAAGGTTTTGCGCTGAATAAACCTCGTCCTTATTGTCATAAAAATATGAGTTCCGAGCAGCAGGATTATCATAAACCAACCCCACATAAACTCGTCAACGGCATTTACAGCGTTTGTAATTGTCTGAAGCATATCAGCAGTCTCCGTTCAATTCATTAAGTACGTTTTCAAGCTCTTCAAGGCTTTTTATAACCTTATATACCCTTTTCAGAATATCGCCCTGAGGCTCATCCATATCCGGCACCATTACGGTGACGCAGCCCGCGTCTGCCGCGGAAAGCGCGCCGTTAGGACTGTCCTCAACCGCGATACAGCTTCCCTCGGGAACGCCGAGTTTTGAAGCGGCATATTCGTAGATATCGGGCGCGGGCTTGCCGCGCTTCACCATACGCGCGGAAGCTATTTCGTCAAAATACTCGAGCACTCCCGCGTTTTTAAGATACCGCTTTGCCAAATCAGCCGCCGTAGCGGTGGCGAGGGCGGTTTTATATCCGCTGTTTTTCAGGTAAGCAAGTATTTCCTTCGCGTAATATTTCAGCTCGATTCCGTTTTCCGAGACGTATTTATTCATAAGCTCTATCCGCTTATTTCTTACCTTATCGTAGTCGAAATCCTCGCCGAAAAATCCCCTAAGCCTTTCTGTCGCGTACGGACGCGCCATACTTCTTATCGCGAGGGCGTGCTTTTTCTCAAACGGATAACCGCACGCTTTCCCCGCCTCGCTCCAGAAGCGTATATATAATTTTTCGCTGTCGAGTATAACTCCGTCCATATCGAAGATAACCGCTTCAATTTTCATTTTCTTTTCCTCTTAAATTAACTGTTACGATTCCTCCCGACACAAGCGCGAGGGATATAAGATTCTCGATTTTAAATATATCTTCTCCGAGCAGAATGAAGCTCCATACCGTGCCGAAAATCGGAATCAGCATAGTAAATACCGTTATTCTGCTGACGGGGTGGTGTTTTAAAAGCGCCGTCCAGAGCAAAAAGCTCACCGACGATACGAGCGAAAGCCAGAGCAGAATCAATAAAGCCTCCGTATTGAAATTCGTGCGTCCGCCGAAAGCCGCGCCGAGAATGAGCAGCAGCGCTCCGCCGATAAAAAGCTGAGCCGCCGTAACTGCGGTCGGGTTCTTTCCGGGTGATATTTTTTTCGTTATTATATTTCCGAAGGCTCCCGAGAACGCCGATAATAGCACTATAACGTCCCCGGCGAAGGTCACGGACGCAAGCGAAAAGTCCGTAAAATTCACGCACGCTATTCCGATAAGCCCGAGTATACATCCGAAAATTTTTAGCGGAGTTATACGGTCGTTCTTAAAAAATATCCCCGCGAGGATTACCGAAATTATCGAAACCGTTCCGGTGATTATCGAGGTATTCGCCGCCGTGGTGAAGCCTACCCCGACATACGCGAAAAGATATTGAAGGCAGGTCTGAACAACCCCGAGCAGAGCCACAGGCAGTAAGTCCCTGCCTTTTATTAAAGCTTCCTTTTTATACACTAATAGCCCGAAAATAAATACTATTATTCCCGCAACGGTAAACCTCTCGCCCGCAAAAAGCAGCTTTGAGGCGATATCGGAGGAGGCTATCCCGAGCTTTAAATAGCCGAGCTTTATAAGCGGAAACGCCGTTCCCCAAAGCGCCGCGCAAATCAGCGCTCCGAAACAGGCAAATATCTTGTTTTTTATCAGTTTATTCATGTATTATACCAAAAATGGCTTAGCCCGGTTTAATTGAGCTAAGCCACTCTTTTTAAGTTTAATCTTCCGCCGAGTAGAAGGGGTCTACGTCTTCAACCGCCTTCTGAGCGAAGGGAATTGAATACGGCATCATCGAGAGCTGATAGCCGTTGAGGTGGGGGTCGGCGCTCTGAGCTACGCCCCTGAAAATTTCCTCCATCTTATCGCCGTCAAAGTCGATAATAACGAGATAGCTCGGCTTTTCGTCGTTCTCACGCTTAAACATCTTAAGATAAGCGTTATTTACGTCGTCGCGCTCCTGAAGGAATGTTATCATTGACGCCATCATATCTATCGGGTAATTGTCGGGATCGGGATCACCGAGCTGAACCTTATCGTCGGCGGTGATCTCCTGCTTTGTAAGTCCGGAGTTCTGAGCGCGCCTGTCCTTTTCTGTCTTTAAAGACTGCACCATCTGCTTGGGGAAGGCTACGCTTCTTCCGAAGGGATTGATTACAAAGCCCGAAACGTTGCACTGCTTATCGGAAAGCACGTTAGCATAATCGTCAAAGGTCATAAGAACCTCGTGCTTGCCCTTTGAAACCTCCCACTTATCCTTTTCATCTCTGTCGGTAAATGCGGGGAAGAACTTTTCGCCCTCCTGATTTTCAATAAGCTGGAACTGAACCTGAGTTTCCTGTCTCATAACGGTACCGCCGTTCTTGTTGGTGTTGGCGACGTTGCGGGGCTCGGAAACGATACCCGGGGTAATAAACTGAGCCTTCATAACGCAGTCTATCATACGGTTAACTGTCTCGGGGCAGTTATTCTCCTGCATTTCATTAATAGCCTCTAAAAGCTCGGGGTTATTCACATTCTCGTTAGATTTTACAATATTATTCATATTTTCTCCTTTCAACAGGGCTGTGTCTGTTCTATCAAACCGGACTGAAAGTAAACGTAGGTCTGGTCAATTATCAGCTTACTTTTTCCGTAATCTACCACAAAAATCTTTTTGCTGTCGCAGGATTCCTTAGAAACCACCTTAAGGGGATTTCGCCTGAACTCTCCCTCATCAACAGCGTAATTCAGCTCGAATTCCCTGTCCGTAAGCTGAACGCTCGAGTACCCGGTAAACGGGCTGAGCTCGTCTTTATCTAAAAGATAATACTGTTTCTTTAAGAGTTTTATTCCTATATCGACGTTTTTAAGCGAGCCGATATAAAGCGGCGCGTCGTTTAAAAACATTCCTGTTTTAAAATATCCTATCGAAACGGTTAAATCGGACTTAACCGCAACAGGTTTAGCGAGTCCGTTAGCGCCCGAAAGCCCGCTGTTAATATCAACGGATACCTTATACGCCGGAGCGCGGTTGATATTTTCGATAAGGCTTACCATACTTTCGCGAAGCTCTCCCGAAAATCCGGTTCCTAAAATACAGTCTACGATAATATCGTAGTCCGAAAGCTCGGTATATTCGTCGCAGTAAAGCTCCCTTACACCCTTATTCTTACAGCAGTTATAATAATACGCGCCGTCCTCGGAGAGCTTATCACTAAGCCTTAAAAGCACGGGCGAATATCCGTTATCAAAAAGTATTTCCGCTAAGGCGTAGCCGTCGCCTCCGTTGTTTCCGCTTCCGCAGATTACGGCGATAGTTCCGCGCCATTTTACGCTGTTATATACTCCCGCCGCGGCGCGTTTCATAAGCTCCCTGCCGCTTGTGCCGGTATTGATGGTAAAAAGGTCGCTTTCGCGCATATTTTTAACCGAAATCACATTATCCATCTTTTCTTACCTTCCGCTTAAACACCTTGCGGTAAACTCCGCCGCAAAATCCCCTAAGCCTCCATTTAAAACGAATAAGAGCTAAAAAAAAGCTCCTGCGCTTAAGCGATTTACACCAGAACCATACATATCTTTTATATCCCTTATCGCTGACGGTATGCTTCTTTCCGTTTTTATACCACGACTCGAGCCGTCCGACAATCATATCCTCGGTCACATTATGCTCAAGCACGGTCTGGTTATCTCCGCAGCAAATAAAACCCCCGGAATCTTTTCCGAGAATTCTGTGGAGAACATATTTACCGTCATCCCTTTTATAAAGCGGAACATCATATATATTCAGCGGAGCGTCAATCTTTACAACAAGGACGTCGCTGCAATCGGGCTTTAACATCGGGTACATACTCATACCCTTCGGCTTTACGGCGTAAAAGCCTTTTTCGCTTATAACGTCCTCTATTTTTTTAGTCATCGAGAAGTCCCGCTTCCCCGAGCTTTTCTATAAAGATATCGGCGTCCTTTTCGGCTGTCGGTCTTTCAACCTCGTAAGCTTCAACTATACTGTTCACGAGCTCATCGCGGGTAGTTTCGCTTCTCAGCTTCTCAAAAATAAAGGCTCCTACCGAATTAAGCGTAATCAGCTTGTTAAAATCCTCGCTGCCCTCGCCGACTGCAACAACAATGCTTTCGCCGCCGAAGCTTCTCAGCAGAAATCCGTCTTTTACCTTCATTATTGCTTTTCCTTTACTATTTTATTATAGGCGATCCGAGCCGCCTCATCTTTCATATTGACTCTTAAATCGTAGCAGTCTACCTGAGTCAGAAAGCCGTCCAGCAAATCAAGAAGCTTGCCCATAAGCTCGGGCTCCTTCGGGCGGACGGTCTGGTTTAAGGTGCGCGCGATTACCTCGGAGGTTTCAATCTCTCCGATATAATTTTTTTCGCTTCTCGAAAGGAAGCATAGCGCCTCAGCCTCAACCCTTATATTCTCACCGAGCGCTTCCTTACCGCGCCACGGAGTTCCGTAGACATAATACTTTCCGTCAATCCTGCGGATTATCGGCTTATCGTCGTTTATTATCGTAACTTCTTTTCCGTAGTTTTTCTGCCACAGCCTTCTGTGAGTGCTTTTACCGGTACCGCTGACGGCGGTAAACATTATCGCCTTATTATCAACGGCAATAGACGAACAATGGAAGAAAAACGCGTCGTAGTTATCCATAAGCTCATAAATAAACTTACGGTATATCGCGGTGCTCTCGTACATTCCCTCGGTAAGGTCATGAGGAGAAAGCTCCTTTTCCCTCGCCATATCCTCATCGCTCAATACAATGGAGAACCTCGCAGGCTCGTCGTCTACGAGGTACTCTTTCATTATATCATAGGTGTAGCGATATTTAATATCCGCGTCAAAAACTACGTCGGCTATTTTATATCGAAATATCATGGACGGTAAATCTTATTCTCCCAGCCTTCCTCGTCGGTATCGGGCTGAGTCGGAGGAGCTGTAGTAGCCTCGGTGGGTTTAACTGTTTCGGTAGGCTTAACCGTGGGAGCTTCCGTAGCCTCGGTGGGCTTGACTGTGGGCGCCTGAGTCGCCTCGGTGGGCTTGAGCGTTTCCGTAGGCTTAACGGTTTCGGGCTCGGTAGCCTCAGTGGGCTTAACTGTTGTGCCGGGCTGAGTTCCGGTCACGGTTTCAGCCGCTGTTGTTGTTTCGGCAGGGTTAGTCTCAGGCTTAAGCGGGAGAGAATCTATCATATCGGCTAAGAACATCTGAATGATGGTAGCGTCCTTGATTTTTACCTCTCCGTCAAGGTTCATATCGGCGCGCTCGATAAAATGGTCGGGCTTCTCCTCGAGTAAAACTAAAATCTTCTGGAGCAGAGTAACGTCCTTTATGCTTACTCCGCCGTCCTTATTAACGTCGCCGGGTACAATTCCGTCGGCAGCATATGCCGAAACTCCCGCGATACCTGTCGCGAGTATTGCGGCGGCCGCCAAAGCGGCAAATGTCTTTTTAATCTTTTTAGATAAGGTCACTGAAGTTCACCTCCACGTTATCTTTCTTCACGCTGTCGCTTTTATTGCTTGATGAAGATTCTGAAGTCTTTTTTGATTTACTGCTCGAGCTGCTCTTGCCGGAATCGGATTTTGTACCGGACTTAGTGCTGCTCGAGGTCTTTTTTTTTGAGGTCGTTGAACCGGTCTTTTTCTTTGAGGATTTAGACTTGGAGGTATCTCCCTTCTCGATTTCAAGACTGTCGTTCGCGCTGGGCTCGCTTGTGTAAGTCGATTTGGAAGAAGATTTCTTCGAAGACTTTTTAGCCTTTGAGGAGGTAGACTTTTTGATTGTTGTTGAGCTTTTGCTCGAAGTAGTCTTACTCTTTTTTGAGGTTTTAGAAGTTTTCGAGGTCTTGGAATTCGGATCCGCAGCAACGTCCTTTTTCTTCGGCGTTCCGATGCTTGAAGATTTACTGTCGGAAGCGCTTGAATCATTACCGTTGGCGCCCGTGCCGCACGAAGCCATAAGCGACGCCGCAAGAACACCTGTTAAAAATAATAATAATGCTTTTTTAAATTTCATATAAATCACCATTTTGATAATACTATAAATCGACGTAAAAATCAATAGCGGGCGGAAGATTTTTTATGTACAAAATCCGACAAATGACATATTGTGAACAGAAGCTGACGTAAACCTCTGCCGAAAGGCGTAAGAAAGCGTGCGCACCTAAGTGCGGAGCTTTTGTATATCCATCGCTCGTGCGCACGCAGGGCGCAACTGAGCGGGAAATATAAAATGTTTTTTTTACTTTATAAGGAAGGAGCTTTCGTATATCCATCGCTCGTGCGCACGCAGAGCGCAACTGAGCGGAAATATAAAACGTTTTCACTTTATAAGAAACGCAGTTTCTTATAAAGTAAAGCAAGAAAGCGTGCGCACCTAAGTGCGGAGCTTTCGTATATCCATCGCTCGTACGCACGCAGGGCGCAACTGAGCGGGAAATATAAAATGTTTTTTTGCTTTATAAGGAACGCAGTTTCTTATAAAGCAAAAAAGGGCACGATTCCGTGCCCTTAATCTTAATTATTTAAGCTTCGCCTGAAGCTCTGCTCTTGAAAGTCCGCTGTTTCGGGAAATCTCGTCGTTCGGAATAACTCGTAAAATCTTTCCGTTATAGCGGGATACGAGTACGCTCGACTGCTTTCCGTCGATTTCAACGAATTCCTCGGTATACTCCTCGTCGAGAGGAACCTGCTTTTTGAGATTGAATTTCTCGGTAAGCGAGCCTGTCGGACAGAGCTGAACGCAGAGTCCGCAGTTATTACAGTTCGTCTCATCAAGCGGAAGCGAGAACGCCGGAGATACGTCGGTCTTAAAGCCTCGCCCGAGAAGTCCGATTGACGAAAGGTTCATAACCTCGCGGCAGGAACGCACGCAAAGTCCGCAGAGAATACACTTAGATGTATTTCTCTCGATAAACGCGTTTTCGTCGTGAGAATACTTCTGAGGCATTTCGCCCTTGAAGCGCTCGGGGTTGATATCGTATCTCTGAGCAACGCTGAGAAGCTTACACTTATAATACTCGCGGCAGCCGCACTCAAGACAGCGGTCCGCCTCAGCCTTAGCCTCTTCCTCGGTGAATCCGAGGCTTACCTCGTCGAAGTTCTTATTGCGGACGTCGGCGGGAAGAACCTTCGGGTTGATACGGCTCTTTTTCTCCCTGTCGGAGTAATCGATTGTGCTCTCGTCGCGCTTGCTGATATAGGGAACTCTCGTATCGAGCGCCTGACCGTTTAAGTAAGCGTCAACCGCCTTTGCACAGCGGTCGGCCTCGCCGATTGCCTCAATCGCGATTGATGCGCCTCGGTTAGTAGCGTCGCCGATAGCAAATACGCCTTCGATGCTTGTTGTGAAAAAGTCCTGGTCAGCCGCAATATTGCCTCTCTCGTTGAGCTCAAGCTCCTTAACGTCGTCTGAAACGAGCTTCTGACCGATAGCGAGGATTACGCTGTCAACCGGGATTTCCTCGGTTTTACCCTCAACGGGAACCGGACGGCGTCTGCCGGAAGCGTCGGGCTCGCCGAGCTCCATAACCTGGAGAGTAATAGACTTAACCTTGCCGTCCTCGCCGTTAAACGAAAGCGGATTTGTGAGGAACTTATAGATTACGCCCTCTTCCTCAGCCTCGTCAATTTCGAGCTTATCGGCAGGCATTTCGTTTCTTGTTCTTCTGTAAACTACATAAACTTCCTTAGCGCCGAGTCTTACTGCTGTACGGCACGCGTCCATAGCGGTGTTGCCGCCGCCGCAGATAGCAACCTTCTCGCCGATTTCGGGAGCGTTGCCCTTGATTACGGCTCTCAGGAAATCAATACCGCCGTATACGCCCTCGAGGTCTTCGCCCGGGGTACGCATTGAGCTGGATTTCCACGCGCCTACCGCAACGATAACCGCGTCGTTCTCAGCCTTAAGCGACTCGATAGTAAAGTCTACGCCTAATTTAACGTTATTTACGAGCTTAACGCCTGTTTTTTCGATGATGGCGATTTCCTTATCGAGAACCTCCTTCGGAAGTCTGTACTGAGGAATACCGTAGCGGAGCATACCGCCCATCTTTTCCATCATATCGTAAACAGTTACGCTGTGTCCCATAATTGTGAGGTAGAAAGCGGCGGTAAGTCCTGCGGGACCTCCTCCGATAATCGCTACCTTTTTACCCGTAGCGGGCATAACCTCGGGAACATAGCTGTCGGATTTTAAATCCATATCCGCAGCGAACGCCTTAAGCTGAGCGATATTAATCGGCTCCTCAACGTTCTGACGGCGGCAAGCCTTCTCGCAGGGATGAGGACAAACTCGTCCGATAGAAGCGGGAAGCGCGATTTTATTTTTAATAAGCTTTAAAGCGGCATCGTACTCGCCGTTAGCGATAAGACCGACATAACCCTGACAGTCGGTTCTAGCGGGACAGTTGAGCTGGCAGGGAGCTACGCAGTCGCCGTCGTGAGCGGACATAAGAAGCTCCATAGCGATTTTTCTCGACTGAACTACTCTTTCGCTCTCAGTATTTACAACCATACCCTCGGAGCATTTAGCGGAGCAGGAACGCAGAAGCTTCGGGATACCCTCCGCCTCAACAACGCAAAGTCCGCATGCGCCGTAGATTTCTACTGCCTTATCGTAGCATAATGTGGGGATATAGATACCGGCTGAACGAGCTGCCTCGAGGATAGTTGAGCCCTCGGGAGCCTGAACCGCTTTACCGTTAATTGTTAAATTTATCATCCTTACCCCTCCTTATTCCTTAACTATAGCGCCAAACTTACAGCTTGTGTAACATTTACCGCACTTGATACATTTTTCGGTGTTGATAACGTGGGGATTCTTAACCGTGCCGGAGATAGCGTTAACCGGGCAGTTTCTCGCGCAGAGCGTACAGCCCTTACACTTATCGGCAACAATCTTATACTCGATAAGGTCGCTGCACTCGCCGGCGGGACATCTCTTCTCTTTAATATGAGCCTCGTACTCATCGCGGAAATACTTGATTGTTGTAAGCACGGGGTTCGGGGCTGTCTGACCGAGACCGCAGAGAGCGCCGTCCTTAATGGAATAGCACAGCTCCTCTAAAAGCTCGATATCGCCTTCCTTGCCCTCGCCCTTAGTGATACGCTCGAGCATTTCGAGCATACGCTTTGTGCCTATACGGCAATGGATACATTTTCCGCAGCTTTCCTTAGCGGTGAAGTCGAGGAAGAACTTAGCCATTCCTACCATACAGGTGCTTTCGTCCATAACTACCATACCGCCGGAGCCCATTATCGCGCCTGTAGCGCCGAGCGCCTTATAGTCAATTACCGTATCTATTAACTCAGCGGGGATACATCCGCCCGAAGGACCGCCCATCTGAACAGCCTTAAAGGGCTTATCGGTTTTCATACCGCCGCCGATATCGAAGATAACATCCTTAAGAGTTTTACCCATCGGGATTTCAACGAGTCCCGAGCGCTTAACCTTACCGGTTACGGCGAACACCTTGGTACCCTTTGAGCCCTCGGTACCCATAGCGGCAAACGCCTCGCCGCCGTTGTTTATAATCCAGCTTACGTTAGCAAAGGTCTCAACGTTGTTTATATTAGAGGGCTTTCTCCAGAAACCGGACTGTGCCGGGAACGGAGGCTTAAGCCTCGGCATACCGCGGTGGCCTTCTAAGCTCTCGATAAGCGCGGTTTCCTCACCGCATACGAACGCGCCTGCGCCCGCCTTAATCGTAAAGTCGCAGGAAAAGCCGCTGCCGAAGATATTCTCGCCGATTATACCCTTTTCGGTTGCCTGCTTGATAGCATTCTTAAGACGCTTGATAGCGAGCGGATACTCAGCTCGTACATAAACTACAGCGTGCTTAGCACCGATAGCGTAAGCGCCGATAAGCATACCCTCGATAAGGTTGTGAGGGTCGGACTCGATAACCGCTCTGTCCATAAACGCGCCGGGGTCGCCCTCGTCGGCGTTACAGATAAGATATTTTTCGTCGCCCTCGCTCTGACGCGCAGCGTTCCACTTAAACCATGTCGGGAAGCCCGCGCCGCCTCGTCCCGCGAGGCCTGAGGTCTTAATAACCTCGATAACGTCCTCGGCGGACATATCGCAGAGAGCCTTTTTAAGCGCCGTATAACCGCCGGCTTCAACATAAGCGTCAATTTTTTCGGGATTTATAATACCGCAGTTGCGAAGAGCGATACGAGTTTGCTTAGATAAAAACTCGCTGTCCTCGTCGGAAACAACAAGCTTCTCAACCGCACTTGCGTCACCGCTTTCGACGAAGGAGGCAATAGCCTCGGCGTCGTTTTCGCTTACCTTTACAAGACGGGTAAGCTTACCCTCGTCGTCGTAAATATCAACAATAGGCTCGAGGTAGCACATACCGATACAGCCGGTAATTGAGATAGCCTCAGCGTTTATATTAGTATTAAGTAAAGCCTTTCTGACTTTTTCGGCGCCGGCGGCAATACCGCAGGAGCCCTGTCCTATAACTATTCTCATTTTGCCGCCTCCCTTAATTCCTTAAGAATTTTCTTAGTCTTGTCGGGTGTAAGGCTTCCGTATGTATCCTCGTTAATCATCATAACGGGAGACAGTGAGCAGCAGCCGAGGCACGCAACGCACTTAAGCGAGAAAAGTCCGTCCTCGGTAGTCTGACCGTCCTCGATACCGAGCTCATCCTTAATAGTCTGTAAAATCAGCTCCGAGGAGTTAACGTGGCAGGCTGTACCCTGACAGAGCATTATCAGGTATTTTCCCACAGGCTCAAAACGGAACTGTGTATAGAAGGTGCCTACTCCCATAATCTCGGAAGTCGCGATACCGGTTTTCTCCGAAATAAGCTCGATAGCCTCGCGCGGAAGATAACCGTATATCTCCTGTGTGTTCTGTAAAATGGTGATAAGACTACCCTTAACCGCGGCATATTCCTCTAAAACGCCGTAAAGCAAGGATAAATCTACAGGTTTCTTGTCCATTTACTAACCCCCAATTTAATTATTGAATACGTCCTCATAAAGGGACATATCTGCCATTATACTATTAAAAAGTACAATTTTATTCATTCTACCATATTTGCAAGTTTTTTTCAAGGAATTGCAAATAAAAAATTTGGTAAATAATAGCCCCGTATACCCCATAATTTTATTTACATTTCACCTATTTTATGCTAATATTAACTTAGACGGTAAATAATATTAAAAAAGGAGGATGACTATGAAGAAAGTAGCTTTAATCGGAACCGGAATGGTGGGAATGAGTTTTGCCTACGCGGCGCTTAACCAGAACCTCTGCGACGAGCTTGTGCTTTGCGATATCAACGAAAAAAGAGCCCGCGGCGAGGCTATGGACTTAAACCACGGACTGGCGTTCTCAAAAACCAGTATGAAGATTTACGCCGGAAATTACCCCGACTGCGCCGACGCCGATATCGTTGTAATCTGCGCGGGAGTCGGTCAGAAGCCCGGCGAAACAAGGCTTCAGCTTTTGCAGAAAAACCTTGAGGTATTTAAAACGATAGTAAAGCCGATTGTGCAAAGCGGCTTCGACGGCATTTTCGTAGTCGCCACCAACCCCGTCGATATTATGGCAAGAATAACGCGGAAGCTTTCGGGCTTTCCCAATAATAAGGTTATCGGTACCGGCACCACGCTTGACTCGGCGCGCCTGCGCTATCTGCTCGGCGAGTATTTTACAATCGACCCGAGGAATATTCACGGATACGTAATCGGTGAGCACGGCGACAGCGAATTTGTTCCGTGGTCACAGGTTACTCTCGGCACAAAGCCCGTTCTCGACGAGCTTAAGGATAACGATAAATACAGTATGCAAGACCTTGAAAATATCGAGGAGAGCGTCCGTCACGCGGCTTACGAGATTATCGAGGCTAAGGGCGCGACATATTACGGTATAGGTATGGCGATTTGCAGGGTTGCGAGGGCAATCTTGCAGGACGAGAACTCAATTCTCACGGTAAGCGCACGCCTCGAGAATACCTACGGCAAGCTTATTCCGCCGAAAGCGTACGTCGGAAATCCGTGTATCATCAACAAGGACGGCGCGGTAAGGATGATTGACCTCTCGATGGATATAAGAGAGATGAAAAAGCTCAGCGAATCCTGCGAGCTGCTTGATAAGACGTTTAACGAGCTGGAGTTTTAAGCCGGCAAGCAAGAAAGCTCCGCGCTTAGGTGCGCACGCAGGGCTCAACTGAACGGGAAATATAAAATGTTTTTTGCTTTATAAGGAACGCAATTTCTTATAAAGTAAAAAAGTACGGGGCTTGATTTCAAGCCCCGTTAATTACGCGCTGCGTTCTATTTTACTTTTACTCTGACTTTCTTAGTGACCGTTTTCGCGTTATACACCGCATTGCCCGCAGCGGATATTTTAAGCTTAATATTATAAGTCTTTTTGGCGTAGGTACCTTTCTTAAAGGTAATTGCGCCTGTTTTTGCGTTTACGGTTATTTTCTTATAGATTTTTGCGGTAGTACCGGATTTAAGCTTAACAACCTTGACCGCGCCCTTAGCGCTTTTAATCGTCAGAGGCTTTACGGTGCGCTTTTTAACCTTAAGCTTCTTCGCCTCAACGGACTTAAGCTTTGCTTTTAACTTAATCGGGTTCGGCTTTTTAGCCGTAACCGTTTCAGCGGTCGCAGGCTCGGTTGCGCCTGTTGACGGCTGAATTGTTTCTGCCGATGTATCGGGAGCAGTTGCTTCGCCGCCGGAGGAGGCTGTTTCGGACTCGGGAGCCGTACCGCTTTCAGTCTCACCGTACGGATTATCGGCGCCCGAATACGGCTCGGAGGTTTCGGGAACGGGCTCCGAGGAGCCTTCGCCGTCGTCCTTAACAACCTTATTATTATAGTCGCTGAGCTTTGCGTACTTGAACGCGTTTTCGCTAATCCAAGTTTCGCCGTCGTAAGCCTCGTACTTAAGCATTTCGAGCTTTTCGTACTTAGCGGGAACACTTACCTTATATATAGGCGCTCCGTTGCTGTTCGTAAGTCCTGACGGCTCAAGGTTAAATTCAATCGGATCCTCGCCGAGAGGCTTTATAAACAGCTTATAGGTATAGTTTTTATCCTTGTTTTCAGTTGAGGGAGCATAATACAGCGTGCACATTTCCTCCGCAGCCGTTGAGTCTTCAGTTGCCGAGCTTTCGCCGGTGCTCTCCGGAGTATCGGAGACTGAGCAGGTTTCGGTTGCCTCGGTTGTAACCTCGGCAGTGTCGCCTGTTTCGGAGGTATCCGCCTGCGAGGCGGTCTCGGTCGGCTCAGAAGCCGATGAGCTTTCCGCGGAAGTTGTGCCGGTTGCTTCGGTCGGTTCGGTTGCCGGAGCAGTCTGCGTCTCGGTCGGTTTAGTCGTTTCGGCAGCAGTTGACGATGCAGCCGTTGCCGTCGCGGTCGGCTTAACCGTAACAGTCGGAGCGGTCGTTGTAACGGGAGCAGTCGTTGTAACGGGAGCGGTGATTGTTACCGGAGCAGTTGTTGTAACCGGGGCTGTTGTAGTAGGAGCCGCTGTCGGAGGAGCCGCGGTAGAAGCCGGAGCAAAGGTCGGCGGAACGGTTGCGTCCGTTTCGTCCTCATACTCGTCGCCGCCTGAGCCGTACCACGCAGTGGCAACATAAACCTCGCCGTAGGTTCCCTGAGTTTTTGAACCGTCCAGCCAGTAGCCCTCGGCGTTTGACTCGTAGGGGATATCCTGAGTCTGGCCGCCGCTTCCGTTGACGATAATCGTCCAGCCTTTAGGGAATGTTCCCTTAAAGTTCGTACTGCCGTAGCCGTTGCTGCCCATATTCTGCATAGCAACTCCCGGCCAATTTGCGTTTGTGTTGCCGTTGCTGTCAAATGCATAAAGGCAAACGTTTGACCAGCCTAAATTATTTGTAAACAGAATGGTTTTATCGCCTGTGAGTGAGGTTGACGTAGTCTCCGGAACCCACGAGGGCGCATTATAGATAACCGCAACACCTGTCGCACCGATATTACCCGAGGAGATTTTTCCTCCGGAAACGGTGAAGGTTGAGCCGCTTACCTTATCGTTATAGGTTCCGTCAGACATAGTCGCAACGGGTGTTCCCGCGGCAGAAGCGGTTGTGCCTGAGCAGTTTACAAGAACAGCGCCGCCGCCCTTTGCGGTACTGCTTCCGCGTCCGATTACGGCAATCGCGCCGTTATTTCCGATATACTCGCCCTGGCCTGCGTAATAGTTGTTAAAATGGTTAACGGCAGCAACCTCGGGCGACGCCCAGTCGGTTGTTGAAGCTTCGCCGAGCTGCTGGGTAAGACTTGAGGGACGCGCAAGATAAAGCGAGGTGATTCCGTCGCGCGCGGCAATAGCCGCCCAGATTTTATTTCTCTGAAGCTTTGAAAGGTTTCGTGTGCTTCCCCACTTATCGGTATCTGTCATATATGTATCGTGAGATTCGTTCCAGAGTACGGTCTGCTCCTTTGAGCCGTTTGTCATACCGAAAGGCACAGCCTCGTAGGTGTTTCCGCTCATAACTCCGCTTTGAACCTTGCCGATAATATCGGAGTCCGTTACCTTCATATACGGATAGTAGTAATTGTAGCTTCGTCCGTAGCCGCAGGTGTTAAGGATTTCGCCGTAGGAGAGCACGTCCTTATTATAAGTACTCTTCGCGTAGTTTCTCACCGCGGAAACGGTATTCTCCCAGAAATAAGACTTGTATTTATCCGAGTCGGAGGAAGTCTCAATATGCTTAGCCGCGTCAAAACGGAAGCCGTCTATGCCTGCGTCAACAAGCTCCTTGAGATATTTATAGATAGCGCTCTGAACTCTTGAGTCCTCGGTCTTAAGGTCAGGAAGACGCGAGGTGCATTTCCTAGTAAGGTCATAGGTACAGGAATCCTCGGGGCCGGACCACTCGTACTCGTAGGTCATATTTTCCCACGGATAGTGGAAAAGACTGTTGTTTACGATTTCGGGCTCAAACTGAGCCGCTCTCGGGGTTAAGTGGTCGTTAGGGTTTTGGGAGGTCATGCCGTCCTCGTCCTCGCAGGTGCCCATATGGTTTATTACCGCGTCGGCGATTACGCGCACGCCGTACCTGTGAGCAGTGTCAATCATCTTTAAAAGCTGAGCCTTTGTTCCGAGGGCGTTGTCGGTGCTCTGGTTAATTCTGAAGCCCGCGGGCTGATACATCATCCACCAGCCGTTTTTAGCCTCTCCCGTAACATTATGGCCGAGCGTTTCTTTTTTCAGCTCGTTTGGGGGTGAAATCTGAATTACGGAAAAGCCCTGCTTAGCGATTTTCGCCATTTTACTCTCAATATTTGAGTAGCTCCAGTTCCATGCCTGAAGAATTGTGGCGTTGTCGTTTGAGCCGGTGATACCGTAGGGATTGTTCGGGGCGTACGCTGTTGTAGCGGATGCCGAACACGGCGCCGCCATAAAACAGGTAAGCACGAGACATACCGCGAGTATCAGCGATAATAATCTGCATTTCTTCACGTTATCAACTCCTGATATTTTATAAAATGATTATAGCATATTTACCGCATTTTATAAATTGATATAACGAACAAAGTATCAGGAATCAAGCGCTGAGTAATAGGTGATTTGTAACATAAGCGCGGCACGGGAATAAATAATAATGATGACAGGCAAAAACTTAATCCCTTATAAACGTGCCGGAAAGGCGCTTGTGCATACTGCACAAATATCCGCCTGAAAATTTGGCTAGTAATACAAGAGAAAATATGGTATAATATGAGTAGTGATATGATGGGGTATTACCGACAAATCAGAGATTTAATGAAAATAAAAACAATACGGAGGAATAGCTATGAAAAAAATTACTTCAGTTTTTGTCGCAATACTGTTGCTGATAAGCGCAGTCGCGACCGTTCCCTGCGCCGTGAGTGCGGAGGACGATAACAACGGCTTTGCCTTAAACATTCTGCTTTGCGCTCCGAAGCACCTCGTGTTTGAGGTTTCCGGAACATCCGACGAAAGCGAAATCGCCGAGGCACGCGCAACCGTTAACGGTAAGGATTATGAATGTACACCCTACGATGATCCTCTTTTAGAAGATGAAGAGGAAGACGCTGACGAAGACGGCGAAGAAGAGCCGGGAGTTTTAGACGATGACGAAGAAGGAAGCGTCAATGATGATTCTCCCGACGATTACGATGGAAGGTCTTTCTATGACGAGTGCGAAGGCGAGCTTTTCGAGGCGTATTATTCGGCTAAGTTAGGTGATACCGTTAAGATTTACGTTAAAACATCGGACGGCGCCGAGCTTACTAAAACTCAGAAAATTGCCTTAGGCGACGGAGAAATCTTCATCAAAATATGTGACGTAAACCGTGTGCGCTATGCGTTCACCTCCAATACAAGTTTAGTTAAAAAATCGTACGTTAAGGTTAAAGGAAAGACGATCGCCGCCACCGTTTTCGACGATGAATACAACGATGAAGACGACGAGGATGACGAAGAGGACGAGGACGACGACTTTTTCGACGAGGAAGAGGACTGGAACTGCAACGTATATAAGGTTTGTCAGGCGAAGTACCGCGTAAAGAAAGGCGATAAAATTGAAATCACCGTTATTACCGACGACGGCTATACCTACACAAAAACAGTAAAAGCCGGCGAGGCTGTGCCTATGCTTAAAGTAAGCGACTTTTATGTCGGCGATACTAAAATCACAGGTACTACTCAGGCGAACTCAAGCGTCGCAATAAAAACAGGTAAGAAAACCTATAAGGCAAAATCAAACGCAAAAGGAAAGTTTTCCAAAAAAATTAAAGTCTGCAAGAAAAACACGAAAATCAAGGTAAGCGTTACCACCAGCCAGAAATGCACAGCGTCAAAAACCATAAAGGTAAAGATGCTTTACGGCAAGGTTAAGACTGTCAGATATGTCAATAATAAAACCAAGTCCGTTAAAGTCAAGGTTACCAACGCCCGCAAGGGAGATATAGTTAAGCTTACTATCGGCAAAAACGTCTATACCAAAACTCTCACTTCCTCTAAGAAAACTCAGAATGTAAACTTTAAGATTTCCCGCGTGGATAAAAAAACAAAGGTTAAGGTTTTATACTTTAATCAGTTCAAAAATAAAAAAGGCTCGTTCTAAAACGAAATATAAATTTCCGCCGGGATGAATTTCCCGGCGGTTTTCTATCGGAAAAGCCTGCGTGTTCATATTTTTTCTTTATAAAGACAAAACAAAAGCCTCCGCTCGGGAGACTTTCGTTTATCAGAAGGGATTTTATGAAAAAATGCAATGAAAAAGATTAGCATCAGTCGTTATCGAATTAAGTTGTTTTCTTTACTGTGCTTATATAATAACCCCCTAATGTGACGGGAATATGAAGAAAAACGGAATGTTTTGCGATTTTCGCGATATTTAATGTGAACGTTCTATGAATTTTGCGTATTTGGACTTGACTTTATTAAATAAGGATATATAATAGTCTAAAACGTAATCAAGGGAGGTTTCGGTATGATTAAACGCACATTTTACAATCTGCCCCCTGAAAAACGGGAGAAAATCATCGAGGTTACGAAGAAGGAATTCCGCAAGGGCAACAAGAAGAAAATCACAATCAACAGCGTTATAAAGAACGCCGGGATTTCGCGCGGAAGCTTTTATCAGTATTTTGACGATAAGCTCGATTTAGTTGAGCTTATGACAAACGATATGATTGAGAATATGGTCGAGTACGTTAAGGATGAGCTCGTATATAACGGCGGAGATATCTTCGAGGTTCCGATGAAGATTTTTGACGTTATGACCGCTGAGGATAAGGGTTATAAGGACATCGTCGTTATGGCCGACAGAACCAACCTCAACAGCGACCTCATCTCCGAGTATATGCAGTACCGTTTTCACGAGTACGATTACACCGCGAGTCTTTCGGGCTATGTAGACAGGTCCGCGCTCAGCCTGAAAAGCGACGACGACCTTAAGTACGTTGTTTTCCTTATGGAGGACGCAATCAGGGGTGCTATGCAGAATGTCGCTAAAAACTCAAAATCACGCGACCGCGAAAGAGAAATTCTCAGCCGTAAAATCGAGCTGATCAAACGAGCGGTAAGCGTATAAAAAATTTATGTAAAGTTAAAAACGTCAATGCAGAAGCATTGACGTTTTCTTTTTAACATTCTTTAAGCTTTGCGATTGTTTCCTTCGGGTTTTCCGCTTTAAATACCGCCGTACCGGCTACAGCTACGTCAACCCCGGCTTTTTTACATTCGGCGATATTATTCATACCGATTCCGCCGTCAGCCTCGATAAGCACGTCGAGGTGTTTTTTATTTATCTCGGCTTTAAGCGTCTCAACCTTCGGCAGCATATCAGCCATAAAGCTCTGACCTCCGAAGCCCGGCTCTACCGTCATAACGAGCACCATATCTATCATATCAAGATACGGAAAAACGCTCTCGGCAGGAGTTTTCGGCTTTATTACAAGTCCCGCTTTTACACCGCGGCCTTTAATTTTTTTAATAGTCTCAACGGGGTTGCTGTCGCTTTCAATATGAAAGGTGATAATGTCGGCTCCCGCGTCGCAGAAATCGTCAATATACTTAAGCGGCTCGCTTATCATAAGATGAACATCAAAAACCTTATCGGTGAATGAGCGCACATATTTCATAACCGGCGCGCCGAAGGTAATATTCGGGACAAAATGTCCGTCCATAACGTCGAGGTGCATATAATCTGCACCCGCCTCGTCCATTCTCTTAATTTCTTCTCCGAAGCGTGAAAAGTCACAGGATAAAAGTGACGGTGCTATAAGCATTGTTTACCCTCCTAATTCTTCTGAATCAGCGGCGAAAGCAGCGCCGCAAGCGACCAGAACAGCGAATAAATCAGTATCTGAACGGTTCCGACTACCTCGCAGCCCGCGTACAGGCATAAGGTAGATACAAGCAGAAGTCCCAGCACGAGCGCGATAAGCTGAATAATAATCGCGAGGGAGATATTTCCCTTGATATTTATACAGCCCGCAACTCCGCGAACCATAGAGGCAATCTTTCCGCGGGTGCCGAGATAAGCTCTCGACCTGTCCTCAACCTGCGACTGAGCCTCCTTGCATACGTTTCCGAGTCCGGTCGGGAGGATTTTCACACTCCTGAAATAAAGCCCGAAGTCCTCGGCAACTCTCTCGGCGGTAATATTGCAGTCGGTAGTACGGATGAGGAAGGAAAGTCCGCTCTGCTCTCCCTTATGAAGCGCCTCGGCGATTTCGGGGTCGGGGGTATAGGTTGTAACGAACATCGAGATAAGCTCGCCCTGCTGCGCAAGGTAGGTAATGCGTCTTCCCTCGATTAAGTACTTCTCCTCGTAATCCTCGGAGGGAGTATGGATATTATATTTATGCATAAGGGTACGGTTTCCGACAAGAACTCTCTCGCCGTTAACACGGCCTACAAGTCCCATTCCGTCCTCGTAAAGCACGGTTTCAACCTCGGGGAGGGTGTTCTTTTCCTTATCAAAGATTCCGCGGTTAAATACGGCTGCCATCGGGCTGCCGGCCTCGCGGAGAATTGCCGCCGCCGCAAGAACGCTCTCGTCGGTACGGTGATTCGCGAAGGTTTTAATACCGTCGAGCTTAACGGTTCCCTCGGGGAAAAGGTCGGTTGAGTTTATCATCACGGCGTTCGTATCGCAGAACTGCTTAACGGACGGATATCCCGCGACCATAGCGCCTTTTGAATTAAGCCTTTTACACAGCATACGCATCGGTAGATTTACCGCTAAAAGCGTGCAAATCGGTATGCTGACTGAGGTCATAACCGCTAAGGTATCTACGGCTCCGGTAAACGAGGTGTGCATAATTCCGTAAAGAATTGCGACAAGCAGTGAGCAAATCGCCGTAATCGGAGCGATTTTTCCGGCTAAGTCCTCGCTCGGATCGGGCGCGTAGGATATTTTCAGGAAGTTTGAGAGGAATTTCGTCTTATGATGATAGGCTATAATCGGACGGTCGTTTACCGTTCCGCTCAGCATCTTTTTCGCGATATCCTCGTTGGTATAAATCTTAACAGCGTGGCTCGGGGTATCGGTGATGAATTTGAAGTTATCCTTAACCCTGAGCACCATCATCAGCTTGCCGATACAGTTGCAGAGGAAGCCGATTGAAACGATAATCGAGTAGAAGCTGATATCGAATTTTGTCATTCCGGAAAGCCTGAACAGCGATACAAGGCTCTGAATACCCATTCCGATAGAAGCTATCGCGAGCGCGGTATCGGAATTGCCCCTGAGCTTAATAAGCGGGGTCAGTCCCGAGTAAATCGTAATACGGTTTACGAATATAACCGTCGCCGCAATAAGCAGGTTGAGCACGGCGTAAACCACCGGGAAACCCGGCATGGGATGAAGCAGTACAACCGGGAAAAATCCTACCAATATCGTGAGAATAAGCTGAACAAAGGTAAGTATGCTCATAAATACCGACCTGATAAACAGCTTTCTTATATTAAGATTCAGCTCGTATAAAATACTTTTTGTATCCGCAGAACCGGTGTAATCATCAACCGTTACAATCTGGTCAGCAGGAAGGTCGGAATCGTCGGAATTATCATTAGAGAATATGCCGACAACCGCCGAGAGCACCTTTTCCTTGCGGGTTCTCGTATCGCCGTCGTTCGGCACGGTCTCGACCTTAGCCATTTCTTTCTTGATAACCTGAGAAATTGACGGGTTTTTTGAACGCAGATACAGCTCGTACTCTCCTCTTACAACGTCGGAGAAGCGTCCTGCCTTAACGTGGAGCTTTTCAACCTCGTTCTCCTCCTCGTAAAGCGGAACCTTTGACTGAACGGTTTTCGCGTCGGGAGCAGGCTTTTTAACTCCGAACTTTTTCTCGTAGTTGCCTGCGTATGAGCTTTCGTCCGAGGGCTTGTCCTTAAGGATATCGAGGGTTCCGTCGGGCGCCGAGAACATCGTTCCGATTTCAGGGTCAACCTCGGAGAATACGGGAGTATCCTCGATTACATCCTCGGCAATCTGAGCGTCCTCGGGAATCTCGGGAGTGAGGTTGATAATATTATTATCCTCCTCGTTATCCATCATAAGCTCCGCCTCCATTGTGGCGGCGTTTTTTTCGCCCTGAATTGCGTTGCTCTGAGCTTTAGTTTCCTCAATAATCTTATCTAACTCAAGCGGATTGCTGTTAGTCAGGCGGACTTTTCTGTCTGCCGTGCTGAAGATTTCGTCCATTTCGGGGCGCGCGCGGTATTTATCCGCCGCTTTCTTCATAGCGTTGCGCTCGGCAAGATAACGGTTCTCTACCAGTATCTGCTCAAGCTTAAACTCCTTCTGAGCTTCAGGCTCCGCCGACGAGGAAATATTAATTTTTTGTGATTCTGTTTTAGGCGCTGAATCCGCCTTATGCTTTCTTTTTTTCATATAATCATTCCTTTTTATCCGAAGCTGCGTACATCAATACTCCGGCGGCGACCGAAGCGTTCAGGGACTTTATTCTTCCCTTCATCGGCAGCGAAACGATTTCGTCGCATTTTTCGCGCACGAGGCGGCTTATGCCCTTTCCCTCGTTTCCGATTACGAGCGCCTTAGCGCCCGAGAAATCGCAATCGGTATAGTTTTTACCGTCCATATCGGCTCCGTAAACCCATACGCCGCGCTTTTTAAGCTCCTCTATAGTATTGCTTATATTCGTAACTCTAGCTACGGGTACATACTCTACCGCTCCCGCGGAAGCCTTAGCCACCGCAAAGCTCAGCCCCGCGCTTCGACGCTTCGGAATTATTACACCGTGAACGCCCGTGCACTCGGCGGTTCTTATTATCGCTCCGAGATTGTGCGGGTCCTCGAGCTCGTCGAGCACTACGATAAACGGAGGCTCTCCCCTTTCCCCGGCAAGCTTAAAAATATCGTCGAGAGAGGAGTATTCCTTAACCGCGGTATAAGCGATTATGCCCTGATGGTTAGAATGACCGGAGATAAAATCGAGCTTTCGGGAATCGACCTCTTTAATCGGAATATTCTTCTTTTTAGCTTTAGCGAGGATACCGACTACGGCGCCGTTCTTCTCCCCTTTCGCGACAAGTATACGGTCAACCTCGCGGCCGCCTCTTATCGCTTCACTTACGGGATTTCGTCCGACTACGATATCATCCTTGCTTTTCGGATTATTGCTGTTATCCATTTGAATACGTCCTTGTTCATATTTTTCCAGTATATAGTATATCAAACCTTTATATCGAGATAATTTCTATTAAGAATTATTCCGCTTTTTCGTATCAGTTGCTCAAAAATACCGCTCCAATATCAATATAATCGGGAATTATTCCGTACATTGAGCTTTCCCTGTCGAGAAAAATATCGAGCCTCGGCGGAAACGCGCTGAACGAGAAGTACATAATAAACATCAAAAGCAGCATTAAACACGCCGCAGTAAAGAAAAACGAGAGGCTTTTATCCCATAAGGTCAGAAACCGCGACAGCAGAAATCCCGAGGCAAGCGCCGAAAGCGCCGTAACCGCCGAAAACTCCTCCGGAAGAATATAGCTTAATACGATAAATACGCCTGCCGCCGAGTAAAGCCCCAGCGCTTTAGCCGCAACGAACTGCCTGAAATACGGACGCGCCGCCATAAGCTCGAGCAGCCCGTAAAGAATATAGCAGAGAATAATCGGCTTAAGCCTTTCCCACACGCTCGAGTTAACCGAGCCGAACAAAACTCCTACCGTATTTCCGCCGAGCGACGTATATAGATTTCTCAGGACAGTCGCCGCAGCCATAGTAAAAAGAATCCCCGACAGCTCCATAACGTTAAAAAGCGCTTTTTTCATCATGATCCCTCGTTTAACCGATAATTCGCCCCTTAAAAGGGCTGATATTCGTTTCTAAATATATGAAATAATTACCGTTTTAATGAAAAAATTACATTTTGTTAACAGTTAATTTCTCAGCAGAATTATAAGACTGTTTTATTTATTTTTAAGAGAAATATACTATTTGTATTTTTCTTTTTGTTCAACAAAAATGTGGAAAACTCTGTTGAAAGTGTTAATAACCTTTCCCTGAGATGATATTTACGAGCTATAAAAACAGAAATCTTTATCTTTCCACATTGTCCACAGAGTTTTCCACAATATTCTTTAAAGAAAAATTTCACCTTTTTAATATTACAAATAGTAATATCAGTGTGTCAATCACCTTTTAGAAAAATACGGTATAAATAATATTTCCTTATCGGAAAGACAACTATTCATATCATATATAAATACGCATAAAAAAGCTTGCGCACCAAAGTGCGGGCGCTTTTTTTCAGCCATCGCTCGTGCGCACACAGAGCGCAACTGAGCGGGCAATATAAAACGTTTTTACTTTATAAGGAACGCAGTTTCTTATAAAGTAAAAAAAGCGGTTCAGCAGACGCTGAACCGCGAAAAACTGTATTATTATGCAAATGCCTGAACAATCTGGTTAAATATCGATACGGAAGCAAGTCCGCACACAAGCCCCAGAACCATACCGACTACTACGTCCGAGAGGTAATGCACCCTCAGGTACACCCTCGACACCGCAACCATAATCGCGCAGAAAAGCACGAGCAGAATCGTAATCGGCTGGCACCTCATTATCGTTACCGCGACTACGCAGAACGAAGCGGAGGTATGCCCCGAAGGGAACGAGTAATACTTAGGACGGTGGATAAGCTGTTCCTCATCCGCAAGCTTCCACACAGGGCGCTCACGCCTTACGATATGCTTTAAAATAAGCTCGCACAGCGTCTGAGTAAACGCAAGCGCAAAAATGATATTCGCGCCGGTCAGCCTCCACGGAGCGTAAATCAGAAACGGCATACAGATAGCGAACCATATCATTCCGCCGTTTCCCGCTGACGAGGCGGCTATCATTATTCTGTTTTTAGTCGGGGTACGGAGCTTGATGATATTATCAATTACCTTATCGTCAAGCGCCTGTATTTTACTAAACATAGCGCACCTCAAAGTTATTTCTGCTTATATTCCGATTATATCACAAATTTTCCCGTTTGAAAAGTGGGAAAAACAGTATTATTTTCGCTCGCATACAACAATATATCTGTCGAATTTATTCTTTTCCCTGTAAACGCAGGTTACGAGTGTGAGAAGCTGACGGTGCGGGCGGATATAAATATCGCTCGTATCGTTGTCGGCGACCTGATGAGTTTTAATAACCTTATAGTTAATAGTGCCCCAGTAATTTCTCACGCTTACCGAAGCGCCTTTTTTAAGGTGCTTTATATTATCAAAAAACACCCTTCCTATATAGCCGGTATGTGCGGCTATAACGCTGTTAACGTTTTCGCCTTTAATCGGAAGCGAGGTATTGTTAAGGTGAGCGGCGCCGTAATTCATAACGCTTGAATTTGCACCGAGGTAAACCGGCAGCTTCATACCGATTGACGGAGCGCTCACATAAGCGTACATATTATTCGATATTCCGTACTTTTTAAGGTTAATAGCCGCTGCCGAGTAATCGCTGGTGTTGACGGTACCCTGGTTCGAGAATATCTTTTCGTTATACTTTTTACTCGCCTTAAGGAGCTTTTCGAGCTGTTCGGGAGTCGGGATACTGTAGTCCGAGCTTGCCCCCTGCTGAGAAGAACCGGCGGAAGATTTATTATTCGATTTTTTATTCTTAGCGTTATTCTGAACCGCTTCGACAGTTTGCTCGAATTCCTCGGTTATCTTCTCCGCCTTACCCTTATTTATCGTATTTGATACGGGCTCAAAAAGCAGCAGAGAAATTCCCGCGACAAGCATAAGCGAAGCGATGATAATAATAATCTTCCTCATTTTTACCTCGTTTATAATATAGTCCGTCGGCTCAAAGCCTAAGCTTTGAGCCGACATTTATCTTAATTTGAATTTATTAATGGTTGAGCTTGCTGTAAGCCTTTCTTCTTAATGCGAAAAGGAAGAGGAGTACAGCGCCGCCGATAAGCAGCGAACCTGCTAATGTGAACGCGATTGTCGGAGCAAAGCCTGTTGCGGGGAGAAGCGCGGGAGTATTCTCGATTGTTACGGAAACAATACCGTCATCGGAATCCGCGAGCTCGCCGTTCTCAAACTTAGGCTGAATCTTAACGGTATAAACCTTAGTGTTAAGGTTATAGCCCTCGATTGTCTTTGTCTCCTTAACGTAGTAGGTACCTGCGTCAAGTCTTTCGAAGGAAGCAAGTCCCTCGTCGTCTGATTTAACCTCGGCGATAGCGTTCTTACCGTCCTTAGCGTCATCCTCGGTCTTATAAACTCCGAATGTCGCGCCCTCGAGGGGTTCGTCGGTCTTAGAGTCTACCTTATTAACGTCAATCTGGAAGGTGTAAACGATTACCTCGTCGCCGTCCATATCGTGAGAAACGTTATCAGCGTCTACCCACTTAAGAGCGTCGCTGTTCGGGTTACCCTCGGCTCCGATTACGGAATCCTTGTTGAGCTTAGCGGTATAAGTCACGATTACGTCAGAATAGGTATAGAACTCATCGGTCTTAAGCTGAGCGTCGGTGATGCTTACCTCAAAGCCGTCGTCGGTCATCTCAAGCTTATAGTCATCCTTGGTAAGAGTTTTCTTACCATCGAGTGTTACGGATTTAATCTTATCAAAGGTTAAGCCCTCGCTCATTGTATCTACGATAGTAAAGCCGTTGAGCTTTCTTGTAGAAGTACCGCATCTCTTGGCTGTGAGTCCGAAGGTTACGGTCTCGTTGAGAGCTGCTGTTGTATATGTATCGGTGAGCTTGGAGTTAACAATCTTCTTGCTGATTTCGGGAGCGGGTTCCTGCTCGGTAGCCGGCTCGGTTACGGGGAGAGTTTCGGGAGGCTGAGTCTGAGGAGCAGCTGTAGCAGGAGGTGCTGTGGTTGTCGGGGGCTCAGTTGTAGGAGGCTCGGTTGTGGGAGGAGCGGTAGTAGGCTCGGTTGTAGGAGCTTCCGTTGTTTCTTCTGTCGCCTCTGTTGTAGCAGGAGCTGTGGTTGTGGGGGGCTCCGTTGTGGGAGGTTCTGTTGTAGGAGGCTCGGTTGTAGGAGCTTCAGTTGTAGGAGGCTCGGTGGGATCCTGCTTATTAGTAAAGGAAGCCTTGTTGTCGGACGCGGCAATCTTACCTGTTACAGGGTTTGTTTCCGCTGTATAGCCTTCCTTATCAGTCTCAGTGAGCTGATATGTTGAACCTACGGGGAGACCTTCAACAGTAATTGTATCGCTTGAGTCAAAGCTGAATGAACCGTCTGCACCCATA
Organism: uncultured Ruminococcus sp.; assembly: GCA_905234015.1. Taxonomy (GTDB): domain Bacteria; phylum Bacillota; class Clostridia; order Oscillospirales; family Acutalibacteraceae; genus Ruminococcoides. The sequence continues at coordinate 8,899 of CAJOFK010000020.1, read as the reverse complement.
GTCTTTTCCGTAGAGCCGTTTACCTTATAGGTAAGCGGATATGCCTTATAGCTTGTGCCGCCGTTGATATCAACCTTCATAGTAAAGGTGAACTCGTCCTTATCGCTTGACGGATCCCCGTTAGCGGTAACAATCTTCTTCTCAACAGTAAGCGGAGCGCATTTAGCCACGTTTACATAATCAACTCTCATATTGGCATATTCGATTGCTTCATTTTTATTCTTGAAATCGAATTCGTCGGTATCCTTTGAGTCGGTATTATCGGGGCTCTTAGCTACTACGTTCTCGCTGTCGTCTACGTCTACAACAGTCCAGTCAGTGGTGTAGGTGAAGTTTGAATCATAAGTTTCCTTGACGGTAATCTTGCTGTTAAGAGGATATTTATTATCAAACTTATCCTCGGTTCTCTCGCCGTCCTTAAGGTCGGCGTCAAGAGGAGTAGTGCCGTCTGTTACGTCATAGTGGAAGGATTCGTTCTTGATTTTACTATCAACATCGGTCTTGAATTCGGGAGACGGATTAAGTCCCTCGATTTTAACCTCGTTAGTTACCTCGAGCTCGTTTGTAGCAGGAGTCATTGTGAACGCCATACTGCAGTTGGACTCGATTTCGCCTCTCTCCATATAGAAGATAGTCATATGATAAACTTCGTTCGGGTCGAGAGTCTGGTATGTACCCATTGTGGGAACGAAGCCGAAGCTTGTTGTTTCGCTTGCGCCGTCAACCTGAGGTGTTACGGTACCGCCGAGGTTGTACGCGGGGTTATCGCTGTAGGTCATCTTATTAAGACGCTCGGAAACAACGCCCGCCTTAGCGTCGCCGTTACCGCTTTCGGTTGCAGCTGCGGTATTCTCGATTTCAGCGCTTTCGGAACCGTTGTACTTAGGAGTCTGAGACCAGTCGTCTAAAGCCTTAGTAACGGAGAAATACTTCATATCGCCGAGCTTAGCTCCGCCGGAGCCTGTTGTATCGGACGATACATAATATACGTCAACCTTTGAGCCGCCCTCGCCGTTAGCTACGGGATATCCTTCGCACTTAGTAACGTCGAACCATTCGCCGCCGTGGCCGTTGCCCCAGGCGTGAACCTTCATATTGCTGCCCCAGCCGAACTTATCGTAGATATAGAGACCCTTGCTATCGTTTTTATCGGTAACGTGAGCTGTCTTATCGGCTGTAGCTGTCATTGTGCTGAAGTCGATTGAACCGGAAGCCTTCTTATGGTTGCCGCCGAGGTCGAGCACGAGCTGAGACTCGCTGCCGTCGCGCTTTGAGATATATACCCAAAGGTCGTCGTCGCCTGTATAAGTAAACTTAACGGGAGAACCGTCCTCGAGGAGACCGTCCTTCGGAACCTTAAAGTCCATATCCATCTTTATACCGAAACCGTGGTCGAGGTTATCGTTACCGCCTCTGCCGGCTTTAGTAGCGGCGGAGTTGTTAAACGGATAGATTCCGTAGTAGGTACCGTCCTTATAGGGCTTTCCTGTTTCGTCATAAACCTCATCGGGATTCATAAAGTACTTAAGGCCGTCCTCAACTCCGTAGGTGGTGCCCTGGCCGTAGTTTACAGCCTTCGGGGTTGTACCGTCCCAGTCGAAGTATACGTTATCCTTAGCGCCCTGTGAATCAAAGGAGTAGGTTGTAACCTTACCGTTCTGACTTGAGCGGAACGGGAAGTATGAATCAAACACCTTAGCGTCGCTTCCGAGCTGATCCTTATCGAAGTAAATCATCTTCTGATCGTTGTTGCCCTGAAGAGTACCGTCCTTCAGTTTATTGGAAGCAATTCCCTTTAACGAAGTGTGGTAATCCTTTAAGGAGTTTGAATTGTTTACGAGATAGCTGAAGTTGGATAAACCCTGCTTAGCAGTATCAAAAGGACCTGCGTGAGTTGTCTGTCCCGTAACGTGACCTGTCGAGTCTATGTTATAGGGATAGGCGTCGTGGTTGTTACAGAAGTTACCCAGGTAAAGCGGGGTTGACCATGTACCGGCGTTAGAGCTTACAAAGTTGTTGAAGTTCTTAAACGAGTACCAGTTATCCTCGGCACCGTTATAGCCTGTACCTGCCTGAATGGGGTTTAACCATCCGCCTGTCATTTCAGCGTCGGAAAGGTAATCAAAGTAAGTAGCGTTTACCCAGAAGGCGTCGTCAGCCTTTGACTGAGCTCCTGTACCTACGGGTACCCTGTCCTCGCCTAAAGCGAACGCGCTGAAGCCGGAAACGGATACAGTCGTCGCAATCATGAGTACGGCTAAGAGCATAGGAAGCGCTCTTTTTCTTAAAAAGCCGTGTTTCTCAGAAAAATGTTTCAAAACTTTTCCCTCCTGCGTGAAGTGACCGCAAAGTACTCCACTATATTTTCGGCTTGATTATATCAAATTTTTTCACATTTAATTTTCTTTTTTAGAATTATTTAAAAGAAAATTGCCCTAAAGATATATTAACAACGCGGTGTTTTTTTGTCAATATTTGCTTACATCGGGTGGTAAATCCTTTTACAGCCCTTTTTTTTCGTGTTTTTGTCACTTATAATGAGCATATACAGTAATAAAGGAAGTGGAATAATGTCTGATATTTTCGGGTATCTGCGCATATACGGAAAGGCTCCGTTTTGCAAAATACAGTTTAGCAGAATTGACGCACTGATTCTCTCTCAGCTCTCATATCTTGATTTAAAGGGGATTGTACCTCAGTCGCCCGACCGCAGTATAACCTTAGAAAAAGCGTATGCGCTTTACTCCCGCACGAAAAACAGCCGTACCGTTATATGGAAAAACGACCCGAGGCTGTTTAAGGCGCTCGCGTCGTGCGTACGATATAAAAAATTAAAGCTCTCAAGCTTTGCGGATGAAACGGCCGAGGATGAAATAAAACAGTTCTGCGCGCTTACGGTTGAAATAAATGAAAAGCTGAGCTTTATATCCTACCGCGGCACCGACCATTCCGTAACCGGCTGGAAGGAAGATTTTTCGCTTTACAGTATGAGCGCGCTCCCCTCTCAGCTGAGCGCGCTGAAGTATTTTTCCTGCGTTTCAAGAGAGGATATACAATATATATTAGGCGGTCACTCCAAGGGCGGAAACCTCGCGCTTTACGCCGCGCAGTATTGCAGCAGCGATTTAAAGAAACGTATAAAAGAAGTTTATAACTTTGACGGTCCGTCCCTGAGCATACCTCTTTACTCGGAAAAGTACCGCGTTTTCATACCCTCCGCGTCGGTTTTCGGGATGATGCTCAGGGAGGACGAGAACTATTCCGTTATAAAAAGCCGCGCTATGGGATTGTTTCAGCACGACATAACGACGTGGGAAATTCCGGACAGGGATTTTATTTATTTGAACCGCCGCACGCTTTCGAGTATATATATAGAAAAGGCTCTCCGCCGCTTCACCGGCTCATTAAGCGCGGGCGAAAAGACGGAGTTTATAAGGTCGCTGTTTAAGATGTTTTACGAAACGGGAATGGATAATTTTGACGATATTTTAAGGAATCCCTTCTCCGTCGTTTATTCGTTTTCAAGGCTAAAAAAGCCCGAGCGCGGTATAATAACCGGCACATTTAAAAAGGCTTTCAAGAGCTTAACGCTCAATCCGATAAAAATGATTAAAGCGGCCGGTTAACCCGACCGCTTTATGATTATTTTACGTTAACTTTTAATTTCAGCTTAACGCCGTTTACGGTAATCTTAAGAGTAGTTTTACCCTTCTTCAGTCCCTTAACCTTTAAGGTTTTAGCGGATTTCTTAGAGGTGATTTTTGCGTACTTAGTATTCTTGTACTTGTTATTAACACCCTTAGCCTTACCTTTAATTTTCACGGTTTTTGTCCTGTTCTTTTTAACCGTTACGGACTTCTTTGAGAGCTTCGGCGAGGAAGTTACCTTTACCGTACAGCTCAGGCTCTCTCCGTTATCGAGCTTAACGGTAATTGTTGCCGTGCCCTTCTTAAGCGCGGTAATTTTTCCGTCTTTAACCTTAGCTGTTTTCGGCTTTGAGCTCTTCCAGCTTACTGCCTCAGCGTTCTTTACGGTGAGCTTTTTAACTCCTCCTGCCTTCACTGAGACCGCTTTAGCGGAAAGCTCCGCCTTTTCGGGAGTGCCGTTATCAACAACCTTCTCCTCAACGGGAGTATCGGACATCTCCTTCGAGAGCCACGCCGCGCGGTTAATCATCCAGTCGCGGGCATAATCGTACATACCCGTAAAGTCGCTGCTGTACGCGGTTGCGTATTTATTTACCGAATAAACCTTCTTTTCGTTATCGAAGGACGCTTCCGTCATACTTGAATGGTCCGCAATCCAGCTACCGGTATTGAGCAGCCAGCCGCTCTTGTAGTTGTTTTCGGCGCTCTTGCTTAAGAGATTATAGTACTCGTCCGCGGTATAGAGCTCCTTGTCTATTTCCTCGCTGTACTTTTCACCCGAGAAATGCTCAATCGCGGGTACGAACTTTTCAAACCACAGCTTTTTTGCTCTTTCGAGCAGAGGTGCGTTATACGCAAAGCGGTTCATAATATTTGACGAGGTTTTTGTGTTGCCGCTCTTGCCCTTATACTTACACCACCAGCCGGTATATTTCTCGTAATCGCTTACGCCGATACTTTTAAGCTCGTTCGCGATTCCTTTTGCGTTTCCGAGGGAGTTATCGTAATCCCAAACGGGTGACGCGTAGAACTTATACTTACCGTCTTTATCGGGCTTATAAACGAAATAGAGACTTGATACGCCTGCGTCCCAGTTCTTTCCGAGCTCGTTTATGAGGTAAATCGAAGCGAGAGAATCGACGTCTGCATAAGCGGAATAATCCTCGGTCTTACTTCTGGTTGCGCTGTAGAAATCACCGAATTTCTTAGATACATACGACGCAACCTCGCTGTAGCCCTTATCGCCTTCCTCAAGCTCGGGAGCCTTAATTGTGATTTTCTGACCTGAAACGGTTACGAAGTAATCCTCGCCCTTAGTCGCTCCGGAATCAACCTCGCATAAGAACGGGAAGTCCTCTTTTACGGTACCGTCCTCGTTGAGGTAATCGTCCTCCCCAAAATCGGGAACTACGGTATTTTTACCTACCTCAATTTTCTCGGTAAGCTGATACGAACCCCAGTAATAGCCGTTTGAGTAGAAATCTACATAACGGGAATCCGAAGCATAGGGCATTCCTGCCGCGTCGGAAAGGTCGTAGAGGAAACGGTTCCTCGAAAGGGAGTCATCCTGATAATTCGCAAGCAGGGAGAACTTTTTAGCCTTAGTCATTCCCGCAACGCTGACGTTTGAGTTATACGTTATATTATAAGGCTTTTTAGCTTTTGCCCAGGTCGTATTGCCTCTGCCTTTAATCTTCTTAACGGCGGTATTATCTATCTTTCCGTCGGGAGTTACTATCGCTCCGGAAGCCTTGGCGCTGAGGGATTTATCGGAATTAAGATAATCCATAAGGGCGGTGCCCTTGCCGTCGGCGTCGCTGTTGTTTACGTAAATCGCAGCTTCCGCCGAGGATTTAAGAAATTCGAGGGTATAGGTGGATTTTCCTGCTTTTACCTCGTATTTTTCGCCCTCCTTAAAGGAAACCGCGGCAATTTTACCCGGCGCAATCTCGGTTGAGTTCACTGAAACAGCCTCGGAGTAGGCGTTATAGATATCGACCTTATCTAAGCTGACCGATGAGGGCAGGAAGAAATACTTGTTTTGAGGATTCACGGTTAAGTAGTCCTCATCATGAATACACTGCCACATCTGCCACGCTTCAACGTCTGAGGAGCCCTCAACAGCGTGAGCGTAGAGCGCTTCGGCAGTTTTAAACGAAATTGTTTTTGTTTCCTCGGCACAGAACGTCGCCGTCGAAACGGCAGATATGAGCAATAATACCGAAAGAAAAATAGAAATTGTTTTTTTCATAAGAAACCCTAAACCTCCGTATTATAAATTTTTAAAACTTCACCTTAAACTTCGCCCGGATTTTCAGGCGCTTAGTTTCATTCAGTCTCAAAATCGGTTTAATGCATACATTTTTATAATATTGCACTAAATCTAATTGCATTATACGATTTTTTAGTGTATAATACAATCATTATCCTACTTTATTTTTAACACAAAACAATTCTTTTGCAAGGTGATTTATGAACGCGTATCTTGAAACAAAGCTGCACGGAAAAACCGATTTTCCGTTTATTGTTTACTATTCGGTTTTACCTGAGGAACTTAACGGATTTCCCCTACATTGGCATGAAGAAATGGAAATAATATATGTCATCGAGGGAAAAATCCGGCTCACTATCCAAAGCAACGAATATACCGTATCAAAAAACGAAATTGCTCTTATTCATCCCCAGTCCATCCACGCCATTCGTCAGGTAAGCGAAACGCATGCAATCTATTTTAATATTTTATTCAGATTCTCGATGCTTTCGGGAGGTTCGGAAAACATATGCAGAAAAAAATATCTGGATCCGATTTACGAAAGGAATCTGATTATGCCCGAATATATAGATTTATCAAATCCCTTAAGAAACGAACTGGAGCCGGTTATTAAAAGTCTTACTGACCTGAATTGGCCTTACGGAGATAAAAACGAATTATTAATTAAAGCCCGCTTGCTCGAAATAATGCATATTATTAAAAACAACTGCACAAAAGCTGAGGACATTGAAAAAACCGAAAGCGACTTCTTTCGAAAGCTGAAAAAATCCCTCCTGTTCATTGAAACAAATTACAGCGACCATATCACCGTAGCTCAAGCGGCTGAGATGAGTAATTTTTCCGAAAGTTACTTTTCTAAAATATTCCGCCAGCTTACAGGCAGTTCGTTCACACAATACTTAAAAGACTTTCGCTTAGAGCGCGCTGCAGAAAAAATCAGGAATACAAATGCACGAATATCCGAAATAGCATTTTCTGTCGGATTTAATAATTTATCCTATTTTACCCGTTCTTTCAAAGATAAGTATAAAATGACACCTAAGGCATTTCAAATAAAAAACAAGTGATTATCATATAAGATAAACACCGTGAATCCCTCATAAGGAATTCACGGTGTTTTCATTTTCGCTTAAAAACGGAGTCAATATACTTATATTCAGGGCTCGTTGACCTGTCCTTCAAAGAGGATTACTCCGCTTGAATCGGTAACGATGAAACCGAAGTTTTTGTCCAGTACGAAATCGTGGTACACTCTTTTTGTCGTTACGAGAGCACTTGCGCATTTCATTGCGATAACTGTTACGGCAGCTCCCTCAACGCCCTTTTTATTGACGTCGATTACCGTATTATGCTTAATATCGGAAACGCAAAGCTTCTTCTCGGTAAGCGGAGAGCTGAACTCATAAAACGCGTTTTTAAGATAACCGTTTTCGCCTAAAATATCCTTAAGCGGAGTTTCGCTTTCAATCTTGAACGACGGGAAAATACAGCGTGTAAAATGCTCGGTGTTTCCGTTCTTAAACTTATAATCGGTACGGTTGTTTATCTTATTAAGATTCTCGGGAGACATCGCCTCGCTCAGCGAGCAGCCGTTTTTCGGAAGAATAAACTTGATTTTATAGCCGTGCTCGGTTACAGCGTAGAAGTATTCGGCGGTATCGGTTTCCTGAACTCTGCCCTCGCTGTAACGGCCTTCGAGGAAATCAATTTTTTTAGTTTTTCCGTCTGCTTTAAATTCTCTTTTTTGAGTATCGAGCTCACTTCCGTCCGCCCATACATCCTTAAAGTACAGGGTATTTATAAGCGCCATCAGGGTTTCGGGAGTTAAGTTAAAGTCCCTGTCGATAAGACCGTTGGTCTTTTCCTTAATAAACTCGCGTATTTCCTTATTTGCGGCGGTGTTATTATCCCTGAATGAGGTTGAGAACGCGTCGCAGTAAAGCTCTTTTTCGAGCTTTTCAAGTCCCTCGGGAAGAAGCGTTTCGTTCTTATCAAACCATATTGAGTTCGTAAGATTAAGCTGAGCCGCAACGTTTCCGTTGTAGTCCTTATACTGCTTATTGAGCTTTTTAAAGAGATTTCCCGACTCCGAAAAATCGCTGTCGGTCATATTGCAGAGCTCTTTAATATCATTTTTCACGTTATCGTCGCCGGAGTAATACAGCATAGAAAGCGCCATATATACCGAAACCGGGGACATTGTAAAATTCTTTGTGCCCTTTTTAGCGGACATATTATAAAGCTTATTTGAGAAAGCGGTAAGTCTTCTTAAAAATCCGCTTATATTTTTAACCTTAACCTTAAACTTAAGGTTTTTCGTGCAGGTTTTCTTTTTATATTTATATTTTACCTTAACCGTAACAGTCGCACTACCCTTTTTTACGGCTGTAACCTTACCCTTTTTATTTACCTTTGCGACATCCTTATTACTGCTTTTATAGGTTGTTTTTTTAATTTTAACGCCCTTAAGCTTCTTAAGCTTAATATTTGTTGAGCCGTATTTTTGCTTTCCGTTATCAAGAGTTATGTTAATTGTAGCGGATGATTTTTTTAGGCGGATTGCCTTTTTCTTAGCGGCAAAAACGCTTGACGGCATCGAGGTAAAGATACCGCATATCATAACGGCAGAAATTATAACACATAAAAATTTTTTCATAATAATCGCCACAGCCTTTCCTCCCACAAAAAATTACAGGTTCATACAGCCTTACCGTGGGCAAATAAGGCGTATACGGCTCAAAAGCCGTCGCCGCTTAAAAGCGGTTAGAAATTTCGGGTTCGGTTTAAAATCCGGCACCAAATCACCTTTCTATAATCTATAACCCTGAAAAAAGAAATTTGTGACATTAAATAATTAATTGTTCAAAGGCTGCCGCGAAATTGAACCGCCCCAAATTGTGTAGACAACACAAAAAACGGCGTGTTATGGCAGAATTAAAGAATTAAGCAAAATACTGACATCTCTTTTCGAGGGGTGTCA
>CAJOFK010000019.1 GCA_905234015.1 uncultured Ruminococcus sp. | reverse complement strand
GAAAAAAAGATATGTAGAAATCGATACCCTTAAGGGCTTCGCAATCTTTATGGTTGTACTTGGGCACGCGATTATTTACTTCCCCGTAAATCTTCACGCGAACCTTTATTGCAAATGGATTTTTGACTTCGTAAGCTCGGTACATATGTGCCTGTTCTTTACTGTTTCTGGCTTCTGCTTTTCCTATAAGAACGGTTTTAAGGATTTCTTTATTAAAAAGGTAAAGCGGCTCGTTATCCCCTATTTTGTTTTTAACATAATAGACGTTTTCCCGAGATATCTTCTCCCCTCGCTCGTAAACAGGCCGAAAGGTATTCTTGAATCTGTCGGGGATATTCTGCTGCACGGCGGCGAATACTGGTTTTTGTATGTGCTGTTTATTATGTTTATGGTATTTATTCCGATGCATCTCCTTCAGAAAAACCGCCTCGCGGTTCAGATTGCGTTGGAAGTAATACTGCTCGCGCTTGCGATTCTTCATTTTAAGGTTGAATTTTTAAGAATAGGCGATTTGTTATATTACCTGTTTTTCTTTAACACCGGTTATCTTATAAAAACCTACCGCTCGGATATTTTTGACTTTAAGTTCAAGTCTGCGGCGCTGACGGTTTTAGTTCCGATACTTCTGCTTGCCGCTTGGGTTTCAATTGTTATTTTCGCGATAAAAATCGTTCCCGCGGCATTAACCGCAATTCTCGGAATAGTTACGCTTTATTTCATAACGAAGTTCAGCTGGTTTAATTTCTCGTTCAAGCGGTTCGGTCCGTATTCGCTTGTGATTTATCTTTTCAACGGATTCTTACTCGTTGCCTCACGCACGCTGATTTGCAAGGTTACGGGCAATCCCGCGCTGATTATCGGCTTTAATATGGCGGTTGATTTCTTTATTTCGTACCTGTTTATAAAGTATATCTGGACGCGCTTCAAGCCGCTGCGCTTCATCTCAGGTCAGTAGCCCGCGAGCCGCGGGAGCCAATTCCGCCTTTGGAAACGTTTTAATAATCAGAAATGTTCATCAACGGCGGGACTAACAATATTAATCCGGTCGGCAACCGTTGAATTTTCTTATACCGAGCTGTCTGCTCGACCTACAAACTGACCACCAGTCACTAGCGACCAGTCACTTACTATGAACTGAAAAAGCCCTCTTTCGAGGGCTTTTTCTTATTTTACTGATAATCTGCAACATTCGCCCAGCGCATAAGGAGCTCCTGCTCCTCGGGAACCTGCTTTACGGACTGAGAAGCGGCTACAATAGGCATCCACAGCTGAACGAGCTGTTTAGCTGTATCGGTCTTTTTGCAATAAGTATCAAGATACTTCTCAGCTAAAGCCTCCTTGCCGTCAAGCGTCAGCATAAGGTAGGTTCTCGCCGCGTCGGCAGCGCCGTTGCCCTGAGTAACATGCGCCCAGTCGATAACATAAGCGTCACCTGTTGCGGAGATAATAACGTTGCTCGGTACAAAATCGCCGTGGCAGACCTTATTATGCTTTTTCATACTGTTGACTCTCGTATGAAGCTCATAGCGCGTTGTAGCGTCAAGACCAGTTTCGCTGATTTTCCTCTGCATTTTATCGCGTAAATCGGTTAAAAGCGGAGAGCGCTTTGAGAGGATTTCAATCTGAATATCAACGAGCTTTTCGATAAACTCGTCCGTCTTATCGGGATTTTCCTCAATAAGCTGAGCTAAGGTTTTGCCCTCGATAAAATCGCTTACTATAGCCCATTTACCGTCAACCTTAGTAACCTCGTGAATTTTCGGCATTTTAATTCCGATTTCCTCTACTCTCGCCTGATTCAGCGCCTCGTTAAGCACGGCTGCCTTGGAAAACTCCTCGTCAAAAACCTTAATAGCCAAATCGCCGTCGCGGTAAATTTTCTTACCCTTAGTCTCATAAATAATATTATCTAATTTCACGTTAAAACCTCCAATCAGCCTTTATAATCCTTACCGTAGTAAGCCTTTAAATACATTTCCTTAATCTCGGACATAAGCGGATATCTCGGGTTAGCGCCCGTGCACTGGTCGTCGAACGCCTGCTCAACCATATCGTCGAGAGTATCGAGGAAGTATTTTTCATCCACGCCGTAGTCGCGGATAGTTTCCTTGATTCCGATTTTCGCCTTAAGCTCGTTTACGGCCTTGATAAGGTTCTCAACCTTTTCGTCGTCATCCTTACCGCCTAATCCCAGGAACTCGGCGATTTCGGCGTAACGGCGCTTTGTATGAGGATAAGCGTACTGTGAGAAGGTTCCCATCTTAGTCGGAGTTTCAGCCGAATTAAAGCGGATAACGTACTCGAGCATAAGAGCGTTTGCAACGCCGTGAGCTATATGGTGGAACGCTCCGAGCTTGTGAGCCATAGAATGGCACACACCGAGGAAAGCGTTAGCGAACGCCATACCTGCCATTGTAGCGGCATGAGCAACCTTTTCACGGGCAACGGGCTCGTTCTGACCGTTTTCATAGCAAGCGGGCAGATACTCAAAAATAACCTTAAGCGCCTGAAGCGCAAGTCCGTCGGTAAAGTCGGTCGCGAGCATAGCGGCATAAGCCTCTAAAGCGTGAGATACGGCGTCGATACCCGAAGCTGCGGTTAAGCCCTTAGGACCGGACATCATCATGTCAGCGTCAACAATCGCCATATCGGGCATAAGCTCGTAATCGGCAAGCGGATACTTAGTGCCGTCGCTCTCGTCGGTAATAACCGCAAACGGAGTTACCTCGGAGCCTGTACCCGATGAGGTAGGAATAGCTACGAAATACGCCTTATCTCCCATATGCGGGAACTTATAAACTCTCTTTCTTATATCGGAGAAGCGCATTGCCATATCCTTAAAGTCAACCTCGGGGTGCTCGTAAAGAACCCACATAATCTTACCTGCGTCCATAGCTGAGCCGCCGCCGATTGCGATTATAACGTCAGGCTTAAAGGTCTCCATAGCCTTAGCACCCTCGATAGCGGAGGAAAGCGTCGGGTCGGGCTGAACGTCAAAGAATGTTGTATGAGTGATACCCATCTTATCGAGCTCGTCGGTAACGCACTTTGTGTAACCGTTATTATACAGGAAGCTGTCAGTTACAATAAACGCTTTCTTCTTATCCATATCCTCCTTAAGCTCCTTAATAGCTACGGGGATACAGCCTTTCTTTATATAAACCTTTTCGGGTGCCTTAAACCAAAGCATATTCTCTCTCCTCTCGGCAACTGTTTTGATATTAAGCAGATGCTTACAGCCGACGTTCTCGCTTACCGAGTTTCCGCCCCACGAGCCGCAGCCGAGGGTTAACGACGGAGTTAAGTCGAAGTTATATAAATCACCGATTCCGCCGTGCGAGGATGGTGTATTAACGAGGATACGGCAGGTTTTCATTCTTGAAGCGAACTCGTCAATCTTAGCCTTTTCGGTTACGGCGTTGACGTAGAGAGAGGAAGTATGACCGAAGCCGCCGTCAGCCACAAGCTGCTCAGCCTTTTTAAGCGCGTCCTCAAAATCCTCGCTCTTATACATAGCGAGTACGGGAGAGAGCTTTTCGTGAGCGAACTCCTCGCTGATATCTACGCTCTCTACCTCGCCGATAAGGATTTTAGCGGTCTTAGGAACCTCAACACCGGCGAGCGCGGCTATCGTATAAGCCGACTGGCCTACAATTTTAGCGTTAAGCGAACCGTTTATGATAATAGTCTTTCTTACCTTATCAATCTCGTCATCCTTAAGGATATAACATCCGCGGTACTCAAATTCCTTTTTAACCTCGTCGTAGATGGTTTTATCAACGATAACGCTCTGCTCGGAGGCGCATATCATACCGTTATCAAAGGTTTTAGAATGGATAACCGAGTTTACTGCAACCTTAACGTCGGCGGTGCTGTCGAAGATTGCGGGAGTATTACCCGCGCCGACGCCTAATGCCGGCTTACCTGAGGAATACGCCGCCTTTACCATTCCGGGACCTCCGGTTGCAAGGATAGTATCAGCCTCGCTCATTACGAGGTTAGTCATTTCAAGATTAGGAGCGTCAATCCACGCGATTATACCCTCGGGAGCGCCTGCCTCAACGGCAGCCTCGAGAACGATTTTAGCCGCCTCGATTGTGCTTTTCTTAGCTCTCGGATGAGGAGAGATTATAATACCGTTTCTCGTTTTAAGCGCGATAAGGCACTTAAAGATTGCAGTTGAGGTCGGGTTAGTAGTCGGGATAACAGCCGCGATAATACCGATAGGCTCGGCGATACGCTTAGTACCCATAGCGGGATTTTCCTCAATCACGCCGCAGGTTTTAGCGTCGCGGTATTTATTATAGATTTCCTCCGAGGCAAAATGATTTTTAATCACCTTATCCTCAACTATTCCCATACCGGTCTCCTCTACCGCGAGCTTCGCGAGAGGGATTCGTGCACGGTTGGCGGCGGTTGCTGCCGCAAGGAAGATTTTATCCACCTGTTCCTGAGTAAATTTCGCATACTCCGCCTGAGCTTTTCTTACTCTTTTAAGAGCCTTTTCAAGCGAGGGTACGCCGTCTACAATCGGATAATAAATATTACTCATAATTCTTACCTCCGTAATTTATTTTAAGTAATTTTTTTACTTTGATTTACATTCAATAGCATTTGCCTTAGCGAAGTCGGCCGCCTTAGATTTCATCGGCGCGACGAATTTTACATTTTCGGACTTGCTGAAGGCTGTATCGGCAATTTTTGTTTTCTTTCCCTTAAATGTTACCTTCTTAAGATTCTTACATTCGGCGAAGGCATATTCCCCTACCGTTTTAACGCTTTTCGGAATTGTGATTTCCTTAAGTCCGGAAGCGTCAAAGCTGTACATTCCTATTTCCTCAAGCTTTTTCGGGAGCTTGACGGATGTAAGCATTGAGCATCCGGAAAAGGCGTTCGTGCCGATAACCTTAACGCTTTCGGGGATAGTAACCTTTTCAAGATATCTTGAAAACGCGAAAGCGTAGTCCTTAATCTCGGTAACGGAATCCGGAATCGCAACGCTCTCGGCGCCGGACATCTTAAACGTACTCTTGCCTACCGAGGTTACGCTTTTACCCTCGTACTTTTCGGGAATAACAATATTCTTTTTCTTATTCTTAAACGAGGCGGTCGTAAGGTTTCCGTCGACATCAAGGTTATACCCTACGCCGTTTGAGTCGGTATAGAGCGCCTCGGTAGCCTCGGGAATTGAAATCTTGTTTTCTTCACCCGAACAGCCCGCCGATACCATTAAAAGCGCCGCCGCAAATACGATAATAAACAGTCTTTTCATATTAATTCCTTTCGTATTTCGATAACATTCTAACACTTTGTTAAAAAAATGTCAATCTTTTAATATCATTAAAGATTACATTCATCCTTATTATATAAAACAATTCACCTCTTATAATTATTGAAGGGAAATATCTTTAATATTTTAAGTGAAATAGGGCAGCAGGAGTAATCCGAAGCACGTTTTAAACGGAGTTATTTTCCCTCTTTACGGCTTATAAGACATCAGCCTGCCGATATGCCTTGTGCCGTAAATTACAACCGTTTAAAGTCAAAAGGAGTTTTGTCAAAACAGTTTGTCGTCTGACCGCGACAAAAACACAGGAAACCATGACGGGTTTCCGAGTATTTTAACAATGGGCAGGCGAAAAAACGTATGACAAAACCTAGGTTTGAACTGCTTCTGCTGCCCTCTAATTACAACCTTGTTTCTTTTTGAAAATCTGTTGAATTTTTCAGTCAGTTAGTATATAATATTTTCGATTAGTGCAATATAAGCACTTTAAACGGTTACACCATAACCAAAAGGAGGAAAAATGGAAAAGAGAGGTCAGTGGAACTCACGGCTTACCTTTATCCTCGCGGCGGTTGGTTCCGCCGTAGGACTCGGTAACGCGTGGCGTTTTCCGGGACTTGCCGCTAAACACGGCGGCGGTACATTCTTAATGGTTTACCTTGCAGCAATGCTGCTTATGGGTATTCCGCTTCTGATGATGGAAATTTCAGTTTCCAGAAAATTCAGAAAAGGCGCAATCGAAAGTATGCGCGGCATCGGTAAAAAATGGGAGCCTGTCGGCTGGGCGGCAACCTCAAACGCGTTCGTAATCGTATGCTACTATTCGGTTGTATTCGCGTGGGTTATCCTTATGTTCGTAAACTCGTGGCAGTTTGCGGGTATGACAGGCGACAACAAGGCGGCTTCTTCGCTGTTCTTCAACCTTACTAAAACAACAGGCTTGATTCAGGGCGCCGACATTCCCGGCGGAGTACTTGTATGTCTGTTAGTTGCGTGGGGACTTATCTTCTACTGCATCCGCAACGGAGCTAAATCAGTAGGCAAGGTAGTAAAGTTTACGGTATTCGCTCCCGTAGTTCTGCTTCTTATTATGGCGGTTAAGGGCTGCACAATGCCCGGAGCGGGCGAAGGTCTCTTAAAGCTCTTCGTTCCCG
Organism: uncultured Ruminococcus sp.; assembly: GCA_905234015.1. Taxonomy (GTDB): domain Bacteria; phylum Bacillota; class Clostridia; order Oscillospirales; family Acutalibacteraceae; genus Ruminococcoides. The sequence goes on along the minus strand of CAJOFK010000019.1, from coordinate 23,964 downwards.
ATTTTACGGCGCTTTCCGACCCGTCGCTGTGGGTTGACGCGGTAGGTCAGGTATTCTACAGCTTATCGATTATGATGGCGATTATGTTCGCTTACGGCTCATACTTAGGCGACGACGCCAACGTAGCGGTTGACGCTATGATTATCGCGTTCTCGGATATGGCGATAAGCGTGCTCTCCGGTATCGTAATGTTCTCCACAATGGGCGGAACAGGTATGCTCGGCGATATGACCGCAAGCGGAATCGGCACCGCGTTTATAGTTTATCCGCAGGCAATAGTTAACCTTACGAACATCGGCTGGCTTAACGCGCTGTTCGGAGCTATCTTCTATATGATGCTCATTACGCTCGCAATCGACTCGGCGTTCTCAATCGTTGAGGGTGTATCGGCGGCTGTTTCCGATAAGTTCCACATCAAACCGAGAACCGTTACAATAGCTATATGCGCGATTTCCGGAGTTATCTCGCTCCTGTTCGTTACACAGATGGGACTTGCGTGGCTTGATATCGTTGATAACTGGGCTAACTCATTCAACCTTATTCTCATCGGTATTCTTGAATGCGTTGCAATCGGCTGGACCTTCAGCCTCAGAAAGGTGCTTAATGAAATCAACCGCAATACCAAGAAGTTCAGAGCTCCGTACTGGTGGTTCGCAGCTTCCGTTAAATACATTGCTCCGGTTTTACTTTCAGCGCTGTTCATCTGGAATATTATAGATATTTTCGTACAGAAGGGCGGTACATACAACCCCGATTATCCTATCTGGGCTCAGGTAGCCGCAGGCTGGTCGGTAACGGTACTCGTATTCATCAGCGGATTTGTTGCTAAAGCAATCGTAAAGAAAAAGAGAAAGAACGGCTTCGTCGAGGACGAGGTTGTCTGGAAAGACTAAATATTCAGGGCAGCTCAAAACGAGCTGCCCTTTAAATTTTAAGATATTTATTACTTACTTTTCATCATTTTTAAAAGGTCGTATAAATCATCGATATCGCGCTGAATACGCTCGCCGTTATCCGTTTCGTCAACCATAACGCGCTTATCCTCGGTCTCGATAATCTCGGAGCTTGAATGAATATCCTTATTTTCCTTAAGCGCTTCGCTAATGCTCATAAACGGCTCGTGAGCCTTAAGGCGCAGTCCGTGGGAATTATAAATCAGCGTATAGCCTGCAATACCGGTAGTGTTGTGATAAGCCTCGCAGAAGCCGCCGTCAATAACTATCAGCTTTCCGCCCGCTCTTATCGGGAGCTCGCCCTTTACGGTTCTAACGGGAGTATGGCCGTTTACGATATGAGAGGTCTTGCTGTCGAGTCCGAACTCGGATAAAATCATCTCGCAGGTTTTTTCCGTTTCGTAGAATTTATAGTACGGGTTTTTCTCCTCGTTCCACGCGGATTTATCGTCAATAAACGCGCGCTCAAAGGTCTTAATGTTTCGTCCGCAAAGGGGCGATTTTTTTCCGCACCAAAGATACCACATAAAGTCAATATCCCTTAGCTCCTTGCTGCGGTTAAAGAAAGCGTTTCTCGCGACGGCGTCAGCCTCGTCGAGGAAGGCTTTTCCTTTTAAGGGCTTATTCAGGCATAAAACCTCGTCGAACTCACCGCTTTCGGTAAGCGGTACGCAGCCGTGGTATAAAAGGTTTGAATTATGACGCTTATACATTGAGCCTGTTTTATAGAGAAAAGCAATATGCTTTTTGAGCCTTACGCTGTTTACGAAAGCGGATTTAAGCTCGTCGATTACGGCAGTTTCCTCAGCGGTCAGCTCGTAGGGGCTGTCGGGATTTACCGTCGGAAAATCGGTATCATTAAGCTCGTAGATTTTACCCACGGCTTCAACCTTACCGTCCTTGATTTTTCCGAGCAGGAGCCTGTCGTTCATATCGTACTCGGGACGGCGCAGAACGACCTGTCCCTCGCACTTAAACTGAATAACGGTTATCGCCTTAAGCGCCGCATCCATCGGGGATTTGTTTTTATAAACCTTCTGCGCAAAAAGCGCAAGACTTCTTAAACTTATTCCGTAACCGCTTTCAAGGGTATTTACGGTTTTATATTTTACGCAGTTTCTTACGACGTTAGCTATACACGCCTTGCTTCCGCAGGCGGCGCCCATATATAGAATATCGTGGTTTCCCCACTGAATATCAAGTGAATGGCAGCTCATTAAAAGGTCAACGATTTTATCGGCTGATTCTCCCCTGTCGAAGATATCGCCGACAATATGAAGGTGGTCAACCGCGAGCCTTTTAATCAGCCCCGAAAGCTCGATTATAAAATCGTCGGGGTTAAGGCTAATAAGCGTATCGAGGATTTTTTTATGATAGATAATCTGATTATCATCCTCGTCCTTCTGAGCGTGGAGCAGCTCGTCGATAATATACGAGTAATCCTCGGGCATAGCCTTACGCACCTTTGAACGGGTGTATTTTGAGGAAAGAGTTCTCGCGATTTCAATAAGGCGGTTTATGGTATCGCGATACCACGAGTCGGTATTCTCCCCCGCCTTACGGATAAGGTGAAGCTTTTCCTTAGGGTAATAGATTAGAGTACAGATTGATTTTCTGTCCTCGTGGGAAAGCTCACCGCGGTAGAGCATATCCACCTTTTCGCGCACTACTCCCGAGCAGTTGTTTAAAATATGGCAGAACGCCTCGTACTCGCCGTGGAGGTCGCTCATAAAATGCTCGGTTCCCTTAGGAAGATTGAGTATAGCGGTAAGGTTAATAATCTCCCTCGTAACGGCGCGGGCGGTAGGATATTTTTCAGACAGAAGCTTTAAGTACTTTTCTCTTTCAGTCACAGCAATCACCCTTTCTGAGTTCTGAGTTATAAGCTTTATTTTAAAACCCATAACTTAAAACTCAGGCAGGCTCAAAAAACGCTTTGAGCCTGCCGTCACAAAACTTATTTAATCTTAATCTTTACAACCTTGGATATGGTCTTTGATGAATAAGCGGAATTACCCTTAGCGGTAATCTTAAGCTTAATCTTATAGGTCTTTTTAGCGTATTTACCTTTCTTAATGGTAATAGCGCCGTTCTTAGAGTTAACGGTAATCTTCTTATAAATCTTTGAAGTTGTACCCTTCTTAACCTTAACGACCTTAACACTGCCCTTAGCTTTAGTTATCTTAAGAGGCTTAACGGTAACCTTGGACTTCTTAAGCTTATCAGCCTTAGCGGCCTTAGTCTTAGCGGTAACCTTGATGGTGTTACCTTTCTTAGAAGTCTTGGAAGGAGTCGTTTCGCTTCCGTAGACGCTGCCGTCGGAGGTGATGACCTCACCCGCAACGCTGTCGATATCGGACGCGGATTTAGTAATCTGACTTACCCAGCTATCGCCCGCGTAAATCTGATACATAATCGTAACAGGCTCGTAGTCCATCTCAATGCTTGCGGAATAAACGGAAATTCCGTCGAGCTTAATCGCACCCTTTTCCATAGCGTAGGAATGGAGATTTCCGTTTTTATCCTGAATAGCGATCACGAACGAATTGCCGTTCTTAATCTGCTCTGCGCTCGGCAGGTAAGTAAAGGTATACTTCTTTGATTCGGCGGGAGCAGTCGTTTCAGCGGCAGTAGTTGTACCGTCCGTTGCGGAGGTTGTTTCCTCTGCCGATGTTGTGCCTTCAGAGGACGTTGTTGTCTCAACTGCCTCGGAGGGTTCAACCTTTCCGTCTGCCTCAAAATCAATTCCCTTGTCCTTAGCGTATTCCTCGGCATAGCTGCCCTCGGGAGCAATAATCTTAAAGCCCTCTACCACAGCGGCAGTGCTTTCGCTCTCCGAATAGTAGCCTAAACCTATAAACTTTATTTCATTTACAGTCGCGGGAAGCTTAGCCTGAGTCATAGCCGTATCCAAAAAGGCTCCTGTTCCGATTTTCTGAACGCCGTTTCCGAAATCGACGTCCTTTAGCTTTGAGCACTCGTTAAACGCATAGTCGCCGATTGTCGTAACGCTGTCGGAGATTACAACCTCTTCAACCTCTTTGAATTTATCAAAAGCGCCGTCGCCGATTTTCGTGATACCGTCGCTTATTACAATCTTCTTAACCTTATCCTCGAGTCCCTTGCCGTCCCAAGGTCTTTCAGCGGAGTTATCGGAGATTTCACCCTCACCTGTAACAGTCATAACGCCTGTTTCGGTATCAAATGTATAGGAAATTCCTGAAGAAGCCTCGGTGGATTCCGTAGCGGAGGTATCGGGAGCAGTCGTCTCGGGAGCAGTCGTCTCGGGAGCAGTCGTCTCGGGAGCGGTTGTATCGGGAGCCGTAGTTTCCTCTGCGTCAAGATACTCTATCGTAAATTCATGTGATTTTGCGTAAAACTCAGCATATGAACCTGTGTAGCACCTAACGGTAAAACCTGTATACTTCTTGTCGACGGCTTCAAGGCTGTCGTAATAGAAGCCCAGAGCTTCCGTATCAATAGTATTCACCGACTTCGGAACTCTTATCTGCTTAAGGCTGCCGCATCCGAAGAACGCGTACTCGCCGATAGTCTTAACGCCCTCCGACATATTAACTCTGTCAAGCTTGTCGCAGCCCATAAACGCGCCGTAATGAATATTCTCAACGCCTGCGGGAATTGAAATCTTTTTAAGATTGTCGGCGTCGCTGAACGCCTTTTTGGCGATAATAACAACACCCTCGGGAACGATGAAGCTCTCGTCCGTCTTACCGCAGGCATACGAGATAAGCTTATTTCCGAGCTTGTTGTACAGGTTGTCGTCAACGGTCTTAAATTTCGTATTTGAAGAGTCAACGATAAATACGGTAAGTCCCGAGCAGGAAGCGAACGCTCCGTCCTCAATCTTCGTAACGGAAGCGGGAATTGTAATCGCCTTTATCTCGTTATGCTCGGCGAATGCCTCGTCTGCTATTTCAACAACATCCTTACCGTCGATTTTATCGGGGATAATTACGTCGGAATTAGTTGTAACATTATACTTAACAATTTTCGCCTTACCGCCTGTAAGGTCCTGAATATCGTAATCGTGAGGGGTAATATCCTCAAATAGAAAGTCGTTTTCGGGGAGCTCGGCATAAGTCTTTGCGTATGAAGCGGCATAGCCCTTAACGCAGAAGCCGCCGATTTTATTATAATCAATTCCGTTATAGCTATAGCCCAAAGCATGGGTTCCGATTGCCGTTATTGTTTCGGGGAGTGTAATCTGTGAGAACGCGCAGTTTACAAACGCGTCCTCCCCGATTGAGGTCAATCCGTTATTGAAGGTTACATTTGCAAGAGAGCTGCAGCCGTAGAATGTATACTTAGCAATCGAAGTTAAGCCCGCGGGAATCGTAACATCGGAAAGAGAGGTGCATTCAATAAACGCATTCCTTCCGAGAGCGGTAACTGTTGAAGGAATATTAACCGCTTCAAGCTTAACACAGCTGTCAAACGCAAAGTTGCCTATACTTGTAAGCCCCTCGGGCAGACTGACGGTTTTAAGCTCAGTGCATCCGCTGAACGCGTAGCTGCCGATGCTTTCAATTCCCGGGGATACGGTAAGTCCGGTTACGGTTGTATTATCCTTAAGGAAGTCGGAATCAAGTTCCGCTACCTCATGTCCGTCAAATAAAGCCGGGATTGTAATTGATGCGTCCGAACCGTTATAGCCTGTGAAAATCGCTTTTCCGCTTATTGAATCAACGTAATAATTAAATTCAAGCCCCGTATAGTTATATACTCTCTTTTCGGGTGAAGCTATTGCCTCGTTACCTGCAGCGATATTGGTATAGAGCGTATCCCACTGTGATTCGTTGCCTCTGTAATAAACCTTGGTAACAGCGCCGCAGTTCTCAAAGGCGTTGTTTTCTATTTTTTCAAGAGATACCGGTAAAACTACTTCCTCAAGCGCCGAGCAATAGATAAACGCGCGCTCGTCAATATACTTTACTCCTTCGGGAATAACAACCCTCTTTACGGTTGTATTTCCTTTCATAAAGTCCGCGCTTAATTCGGTTACTTCATAGCCCGAGATATTCGCGGGAATCGTAACTGTTTCGTCAGAACCGTTATATCCGGTAAGCTCAACCGTACCGATACCGTTATCGATAAAGTTAAAGTCCAGTCCCGAATAATTGTACACGATATTTGCGGAATAAAGAGCCGCGTTTGAGGAACCGATATTTACGTTATAATGCCAGTCGGCATAGCTGCCTCTAAAATACACGGTTTGGAGTCCCGTACAGCCCTCAAATGCGCTGTCGAAAATATCGGTGATTCCTGAAGGAATAACAACGCTTTCAAGCGCCGAACAGCCGTAGAACGCTCCCGAATCAATCACGGAAACGCTGTCGGGAACAGTTATCTTTCCGAGCTTTTCGCAGTTTGTGAATAAATCAGCGGAAACAGTTGTAATGCCTGCCGGGAGAGTAACTGTTTCAAGCTTTGAGCAATTCTTGAAAACCTTACTGCCTATGGTTGTTACGGTATCGGGGAGCGTAATTTCAGTTAATTCCGTACAGCCGAAAAACGCCTGGTTCTGTATCTCATCAAGAACCGAAGACTCCTCAAAGGAAACCTTAGTAAGCGTAGTATTGCCTGAAAAAACAGACTGGCGGATTCCTTTAATATTATATCCGCCGAGCTTTGCCGGGATTACGAGCTCGGAGGCGCTGCCTGTGTAGCTTATAATATCAGCATTTTCTCCGCTGTATTCGTAAGTAAAATCGCCCTCGGATTCGGTTCCGCCGCCTACCGTAAGCTTAGAGGTATCGGCAGCGTCAGCCGCAACGGCAAAAGCACTCATAAGCATAAGAACCGCTAAAATGCCGGCTATGCTTTTTTTGAATTTTTTCATAATGATCCTCCTTAATTACGCAAATCGCGTTATTAATTACGAATTATTGAGCCGCTCCTCCGCAGAACTCGCAGCGGCCGTTAGCGTCGGGGATTGTGGAGGCTCCGCAGCACTGACAGATTACCGCCTTTTTCGGGGCTCTTGCCGCCGCAGCTTCATCTCTTACCTGCTGACGGGCGGAAGTAAGCGCCGTCTTAATATCCTCACCCATCTTCTTATACTCGCTGTAGTCGTTATTCATCTCGGGATAAGGCTTCATATTAGCGGGTACGGAGCTTGCGGTAGTTTGTACGTCGGAACTGTTGAGCTTAAACTTAATAGTATCAAAGTACGGGCTGTTTACGCGGATAATTACATAAAAATCATAGCTGTAGAAATATCTCGGGGGATTATAGCTTACGCTTCTTCCCTCTTTATCCTCGCGCATATCCTCGTCAACGTCCTCGTCGATATCGATATCAACGCCCGTAACCTGGGAGAAATCAATTACGTCGGGATTGGTTTCCTCCCACTTTCTCGGATTAGAGCTTGATACAATGAACTTTCTGTCATCCTCGTCGAGGTAAACCTTCGTTGAATCCGTGCCGAAGGTAAGGGTAGTCTGAAACTTCGCTACGGCATCCTTATTAGCCTCGCGGTAAGCAAGCTGCTCCTTTATGCTGTCAACGGTGCTTCTGCGTCTGTCGCTGAACCACGGGGATAATTTAGCCGCGCACTTCTTGCACATATTGCCGTCCTCAAGCTTGCGGTTGCCTAAAAGTCCTATCTCACCCCCGCAGATTGCGCAGGTCTTTTTCTTTCCGAATAATCCCATAATTATTTCTCCTTTATTTCCTAAATTACTGTTGCTTACAGTTAGGTTTAGTTTACCATATTAATAAGGTTTTTGCAAGAAATTATTAAAATTTCAGTGGTTTTCTTTTAATTTCTGTATAATTTTCATATCATTCAGCAAATACTTTTAATCTGTCCTTATACAAATTGCAAAAACTGTCCATTTTAAAAGGACAGTTAAGGTGATATACTTACATCATTGAATTAAGAAAGAAGGAAAATATGATGAAAAGAATAGTCACAATACAGGATATATCCTGCGTGGGAAAATGCTCGCTCACAGTAGCGCTGCCGATTATTTCCGCGACAGGCGTTGAGGCGGCTATTATTCCTACAGCCGTACTCTCAACTCATACAATGTTTAAAAACTTTACCTGTAAGGATCTTGACGACCAGATTTTACCTATCGCGAAGCACTGGAAGGATGAGAATATTACCTTCGACGCTTTTTATACAGGCTATCTCGCGTCAGCCGCTCAGATTGATAAAGTAATCTCGCTTATTGAGTCGCTTAAGAGAGAGAATGACCTCGTAATCGTTGACCCGGCTATGGCGGATAACGGAAAGCTCTACCCCGCTTTTGATGAGAATTTCCCCGCTGAGATGGCGCGACTTTGCGCTAAGGCGGATATCGTACTGCCCAATATAACCGAAGCGTGCTTTATGACAGGCACTCCCTATAAAGAAGAATACGACGAGGCTTTTGCTAAGGATATTATGAAAAAGCTCGCTGCCTCGGGAGCTAAAAAGGTAGTATTAACCGGAGCTCAGTTCACAGGAGAGTACGGAGTTATGCTCTACGACAGCGAAAGCGGAGAATTTTTCCGTTATCGTCAGGAGAAAATCAACGCCGCGTTCCACGGCACCGGCGATATCTTCAGCTCGGCGTTCACGGGACTTCTCGTAAGCGGAAAGCCGATTGAGGAAAGCATTAAGATTGCCGCCGATTACACAGCAGAGTGTATCCGGATTACTAAGAACGACGAAAACTCCAACTGGTACGGAGTTGATTTTGAGAGAGCTATCCCCTATCTCATTGAAAAGATAAAGTAAAATGATTTAAAGGACGAGGCAAACGCTTCGTCCTTTTATATTGACAATTCTTATATTAAAGCTTAGAATAAACGTAGCACTAAATACGGGGTGATTGATTTGGAAAAAAATATTTGTTACAGCTGCTTCGGGAAGGTAGATGAAAACGAAAAAATCTGCCCTCATTGCAAGCACGACCTCACACGCGGCAATACATCGCCGGCGCTTCCCTGCGGAACGGTACTCGGCGGAAGATATATTTTAGGAAAAGCCCTCGGTCAGGGCGGATTCGGAATTACATATTTAGCTCAGGATTATAAAACCAAGGAGCTTGTCGCCGTTAAGGAGTTTTTCCCGGAAGCAATGGCAGGCAGAAGCGGCGGCGCATCGGTAGCGCCTTTCTCGGGAGAACGCGGAGAAAACTACCTCTACGGTAAGGAGTGCTTTTTAAACGAAGCGAGGACTCTATCCGAATTCATCGGAAACCCCGCTATCGTAAGAGTTCTGACATATTTCCAGGAAAACAACACCGCCTACTTCGCTATGGAATATATCGACGGTATTTCACTCGAAAACTACCTTAACTCAAAGGGCGGCAAAATCCCCTACAAGGACGCGGAGAATATTATCCTTCCGATTATGGACGCACTCATCGCGGTTCACGCAAAGGGAATTATTCACCGTGACATCAGCCCCGATAACATAATCCTCACAAAGGACGGCAAAGTTAAGCTTATCGACTTCGGCGCGGCGAGATACAGCCTCGGCGACAGAAGCAGAAGCCTCGACGTTGTGCTGAAGCACGGCTACGCTCCGAGGGAACAGTATTCGCGTCACGGCAAGCAGGGACCGTTCACGGACGTTTACGCCGTAGCGGCTACGCTTTACCGCGCGGTAACGGGACGTATCCCGCCTGATTCAATCGACCGTATCGACGACGACTCGCTGATTTCTCCGAGCACACTGGGCGTCAGTATCCCCGTTTATGCCGAGGAAGCGATATACAAGGCGCTTGCGGTTCGCCCCGAGGAACGCTTCCGCGATATGGCTCAGTTCAAAGCGGCTTTGCTCTCGAAGACACAACCCGCGCCCGCTCAATACACAAGAGAAGCTCAGCCTGCTCCGGCTCCCGTACCTGCCGCAAATCAAGGCGCTCCTGCTAAAAAGAACAAACCGTGGCTTATAGCGGTCGCCTCGGCTGCCGCGGCATTAGCCGTATTCGTTATGGGCTTTATCGCCGTCAGTCTTATAAACTCCAATAAAACCGCCGGAAATGAGCCGACAGCGCAGGTTACGTCATCAACTACGGATACAAACTCGAACAGCTCCTCGGTATCATCCGCTATACTCAAGTCCGGTTCATCAAGCAGCAGCTCGGATATTGTCGTTGACACTACGGATGATGATATTGATGATGACGACTCTATCGGCGAAAGAGTAAGCTTTACCTTCTTCTCCATTGAGGTACCCGACGGAATGGTTTACGAGGAAAACGATGAGACCGGCGCTGTAACCTTCTACGACGATTACAATTACGACCTCTACGAGGATTATCATATGGGAATGGTTTTCTCAATCCAGCCCCTATCAACACGAAGCGAGATAAACGAAATGCCAAGGGCTAAGCTCCTGGGAAAGTCAAAGGGCTGTTTCATCGCGGCTATCCTCCCGACGGACGTTCAATGGGACGCAAACGATAAACAATCGGAGAAAAGCTATAAGGTATTTTACGACAATTACGAGGAAATCTTAGATACAATCGAACTGAAGAATTAGAACCTAACAGGGACACAGCGCAAAGCCGTGTCCCTGTCTTGTATGATAGGAAAGTACAACAAACTATATATATTTATTATTCATAGAGTAAAATAATAAAAAATTGATATTGCGGAGACTCCTATCATACAAAAATTAATTTGTATTGCCCGCTCGGGTGCGCCTTGCGCACGAGCGATGTCCGAAAAAAGCGCACGCACTTCGGTGCGCACGCTTTCTTGTAACTATCTTTTCATATACTCTTTTTTAAAGCCTATTCAGCTTAACCGTCGACCTCATAATATTGTTTTCGGTATCAACAAATACCCTCATAGGAACGGTTACCCATTTATTATCATCGGTCTTATACTTAAGCTCGAGCTTGGAAAGTCCGTACTCCTTACCCGTAACCCTGAACCTGTATTCGTGCTTTTTAAAGCTGTATTTACAGCTTACCTTTATGCTTTTTGAGTAAAGATTGTACGTCCAGTCGTATCCGTAGGAGGTTTTTCCCTGAGCGCGGAACACATATGCCTTTGCAAAGGTGTTTTTCTTTTCCGTAGCAGCCGGAATTTTCATTTTTTTATCAGACGCGGCAGACGCCGAAATCGGCAGCATTGACGTCGTAAAGCAAAAAACGGTCATTACCGCAACCAAAACCGCAGCTAATTTTTTCACCCTGAAAGCCTCCCTGTTCAGCAACAATATATTGTGGTTTTCTTCTACGACTATACTATATCATCAACATTAAGAAAAATAATGCTAATATGCAATTATTAAAAATAATTTTGCGGCTTTTTCATTTGACAGCGCGCTAAATAAATAATATAATGAGTTCAACATCTACGGGACGTGATTAAATGAACCTTCTCCACTGGTTTTATGTTCAGCCGATGTATACGGCTGTTATGGAAATAACCGGCGTATTCTTTTTATGGTGCGCACTTATGCTGATTCTCAGTCCTAAAGCGAAAAAAATATTAAGCGTGCCGCTGCTGATCATTTCGGTACTCGGTATTTTAACAATCACTATTCTGAAACGTGATACCGGCGATTATCAGATTTTTACAACTCCGTTTATTTCGTTCAGCATAGCAAAATACAACCCGGAAATTTACCGGGGTATGCTTATGAACATACTGCTGTTCGTGCCGTTCGGCTTAAGCCTGCCGTTTTGCCTGAGTGATAAAGTAAAGCACAAATATATTTTATCAATTATAATCGGACTGCTTTTTACCGCGTTAATTGAAACTACTCAGTTTTTTTCAAAGCTCGGCAGGTTCGAGACCGACGATATTATTATGAACTTTTTAGGCGCAGCGATAGGCGCGCTGTCTTACGTTATCGTTAAAAAGCTGCTCGACTTCAACAGCCGACACAGAAACAGAGCTAAACTATGATATTAAACGAAACTCAGAAGCTCCTGCTCGATATTCTTAAATATCGGCTTTTTGCGGGAGATAAACCCGAAATTGAAAATTGCAGTGTTAAAGCTGTCGCCGACGAGGCGATGGCTCAGACTGTTTTTACCGCGGTTTTTCCTGTTATCGAAAAAACTCTGCAAAAAAATTATCCTGAGGATTACGGGAGCTTTTCCGAATTTTACCTCTCGAATATGATACTCAACAGCGGAAACCTTCACGACCACGGCGAGCTCCACCGCATTATGAGCGAAAACAATATCCCCTACACTATAATAAAAGGCTTTTCCTCGGCGTACTACTATCCCGACCACGCTTTACGCGATATGGGCGACGTTGATTTTCTCGTAAAAAACGAGGATTTTAAAAAAGCCGGCGACGTGCTTATAAGCGAGGGCTTTAAAAGGGAGCACGAAAGTAAAGACGGCGATATTCACGAGGCGTATACGAGGAACACCTTCAGCATATGGGAGCTTCACCGCTGTTTAAACGGCATTCCCGAGGGTGAAATCGGAGAAAGCATCAGGTCCCGCTTAAGTAAAATAATTGACCAATCAAAGCTAATTAAGCTCGAAAACTCAGAGTTCAGAATCCCCGACGAATTCAGCCACGGGCTGATTATGCTTCTTCATACCGCAAGCCACCTCACAAGCGAGGGCGTAGGTCTCAGGCATTTATGCGACTGGGCAGTTTTTGTCAGCCGTTATTCCGACAGCGATTTCAACAGTATGTTTAAATCAGAGCTTGAAAAGCTCGGGCTTTACAAGTTCGCTCAGGTGTTGACGCTCACCGCCGAAAGGCACCTCGGAGCTCCGAAAAAAGGATGGGCTCAGGCTGCGCAGTTTGACGAAAGCATAACAGACGAGCTTATACTCGACATCCTCTCCGGCGGCAATTTCGGAAAAAAAGACACCAACCGCTACAGGGAGATAAAGTATATCCAAAACCGCGGAGAGCGTACGGTGGATAATAAAAACCTTTTCACTCAGCTCGTATCAACGCTGAACAAAAAGGTTTATTCACAGCATAAATTTATAGACAGGCACCGTTTTCTGCTCCCGGCAGGATGGGTTGCGGAAGGCGCAAAGTATACGGGACTTTTAATTACGGGTAAACGTAAGAACAAAGGCACCGCCGATATGCTTAAGGAAGCCTCAAAAAGAAAAGAAATATACAGCTCCTTCGAGCTGTTCAACAATAATGACGCGGCACAGAATTAAACGTGCCGCGTCATTAATACTTATTTTTCTTTCAACTCGTATTTAATTTTCAGGTTTTCGTCAACATCAACATAAAGCCTGAAATTTTCCTCGGGGCAAATCGGAGAAACCGAAGTGATTTTCGCGGTTGCGCTGCCTTTTCGCAAGGGATAAAGCTCGTAAATTATTTCGTATCCCGCGCCGCAAAGCTCCTCGTGATCGGGCTTGCTGTAACGGCGGGAGCAGTACCAAGTAAAAACGCCTTTAACTTCTGTCTTAAACGTATACTCGGGTCCGCCTCCGTCAAAGGAATCAAGCATCAAAACCGCAGGCTTTATACCTCCGTTGAATACCGCCTCAAAATACCGCTTTATATCAGCTGTCATTTCGCTGTCATTGGTATAATAGGCACAGCCCTTATAATCAACCCTTACATAATCCGCACCCAAAATTTCATCGGTTTCCCACGTTTCAAATTCAAGAGAATCAAAAAATATATCCAGCGAGCGCAAAACCTCAATTTCAGCGCTCGTTTTTAATTCTATATCAGAAAATAAACTTTTATCCCCGGAGCGTTTTACCGCCTCGGCTTCACTTCCGTTTTGATAAATTCTATATTCTGTATTATCGGAATGAACGTACAGCTCGCAGCAGTCAATTTCCTTAAGCACTTAAACCCCTCCTTTCGGATATAATATCACATTAAAAAGACGTTGTCTATAATGAATCATTATGGTATAATCGGGGTGGTGGTAAATATGAAAAAAATAACCGTTGGAATACTGGCACACGTTGACTCGGGAAAAACTACGCTTTCCGAGGCGCTTATGTACTGCTCCGGCAATATTAACAAGCTCGGTCGCGTTGACCATAAGGACGCTTTTCTCGATACCTTTAACCTTGAGCGCGAGCGCGGTATTACCATTTTCTCAAAGCAAGCGGTTTTAAAATACAATAATACCGAGTTTTACCTGCTCGATACCCCGGGACACGTTGATTTTTCAGCGGAAACGGAGCGCACCTTGCAGGTGCTCGACTACGCAATTCTCGTAATCAGCGGAACCGACGGCGTTCAGAGCCACTCAAAAACGCTTTGGAAGCTGCTTAAGCGATATAACGTGCCCTGCTTTATTTTCGTTAATAAAATGGATTTGTCCGACCGCGGCAGCGTTTCGCTTTTAAATGAGCTGAAAAACAATCTCAGCGACAGGTGCGTTGACTTCAGCCGCGACGATGACGAGCTGAAAGAGAATATTGCGCTGTGCGACGAAGCTCTTCTCGAAAAATACGAGAAAGGCTCAATTGAAAAGGACGACATTATTAACGCCGTTAAAAACCGCAAGCTCTACCCCGTTATGTTCGGCTCGGCGCTTAAATTAAACGGCGTAAATGAGTTTTTAAGCTGTCTTGACAGCTTCACCGTACAACCCGAATATAATGAGAATTTTTCCGCTAAGGTTTATAAAATATCCGAGGAAAACGGCGTGCGACTGACCTTCCTTAAGGTAACGGGCGGAACGCTTAAAGTCAGGGATATAATCGAAAGCCCTAAGAATAAGGATAACGAAAAGGCAAGCCAGATTCGGATTTACTCGGGCGGAAAGTTCACCGCGGTAAACGAGGCTTCCTCAGGTACGGTATGCGCCGTATGCGGACTCAGCTTTACGCTGTCGGGCGACGGTCTCGGCGGTGAAAGCGACTCGGCGCTGCCCGTACTCGAGCCTGTACTCACCTACAGCGTTATTCTCCCGGGCTCAACCGACGTTCATACCGCCCTTAAAAAGTTCAGAATACTCGAAAGCGAGGATCCTCAGCTAAACGTAGTATGGAACGAAAGACTGTCCGAAATTCAGGTTCAGCTTATGGGCGAAATCCAACTTGAAATACTAAAAAGTATTGTAAAGGAACGCTTTGACTTCGAGGTCGAGTTCGGCACGGGTAATATAATTTATAAGGAAACGATTAAAAATCCCGTCGAAGGCGTGGGACATTTTGAACCGCTAAGGCATTACGCGGAGGTTCACCTGCTGCTTAAGCCCTCAAAACGCGACAGCGGAATTGTATTTAAGAGCGAGTGTAAGGAAGATTTGCTAGATAAAAACTGGCAGCGGCTTATACTCGGAAATCTCTATCAGAAAACTCACGTCGGCGTGCTTACAGGCTCTCCGATTACCGATATGGAAATAATTCTCGTTTCCGGTAAGGCTCACTTAAAGCACACCGAGGGCGGCGATTTTCGTCAGGCGTCATACCGCGCGGTGCGTCAGGGACTCAGGAGCGCCGAGAGCGTGCTTCTAGAGCCGGTTTATAATTTCACGTTAGAAGTTCCCGCCGAAAATATCGGACGCGCGATGTCGGATATTCAGCGGATGTACGGCAGCTTTGATACGCCTGAGGCAATCGGAGAAATGTCCGTATTAAAGGGTACCGCTCCCGTATCCGAAATGCGTGATTACCCGAAGCAGGTTATTTCCTACACACGCGGAAAGGGACGCATTGCCTGTACCCTTAAGGGCTACGAGGAATGTCATAATCCCGATGAGGTTATAGCGCGATTTAACTACAATCCCGATTCGGATATCGAAAATCCCTGCGACTCGGTATTCTGCTCTCACGGCGCAGGTCATACTGTTAAATGGAACGAAGTCAAGGACAGGATGCACCTGCCGAGCGTGTTTTCATCCGGCAGGGATAAACAGCGTGAGGCGCCTCCGAAAACCATAAAAAGCTTTAAAAATTCAAGCGATATTTTCGCTCTCGATAAGGAGCTTATGAATATTTTTGAGCAGACCTACGGCGCAATAAAAAAGCGCTCCGCGGGCGAAAAGCGCAGGCAATATAAAGCGACTTCTCCTCAGGATAACAAGTATAAAAAGAAACAACCGTCCTACGACGGCGAAGAATATCTTTTAGTAGACGGCTACAACGTAATTTTCGCGTGGGAAAAACTGAGAAAGCTCAGCGAGGACAGCATCGACGGCGCACGCGAAACGCTTATAAACATTCTATGCAATTACCGCGGATACAGAAAGTGCAACCTCATCCTCGTTTTTGACGCATATAAGGTCAATGGCGCAAAGCGCGAGGTTGAGGAGGTTAACGGTATAAAAATAATTTACACTAAAGAAGCCGAAACCGCCGATATGTATATTGAAAAAGCCTCGTATAAGCTCGCTAAAGAGCACAGAGTGAGGGTAGTAACCTCCGACGCATTAGAACAGCTTATAATACTCGGAAACGGAGCGCTGAGGGTTTCGTCACTGATGTTTTTAGAGGAAATAAAGGAAGCCGAGGAAGAAATCAGAAGTATAATTTCCTCAAACGACTGATAAAATGCTGAAATACAAGAGGACACGGTTAATTCCGTGTCCTTACTTTTTACTCTTTTCATTTTTTATAACTATAGCTCCGACAACCGCCGCAGCCCCGATAACGCCTACCGATAACGTGGGAATTAACCACGGATTTGATTTGTTCTTACGCGAAAACGCCGCGAATACATCCTCATCGTCATCACTTTCGGCGGAGGAACCGCTTCGGGAATAATATCTGCTCCCTCTTTTTGAGTACGCGCGTCTGCTGTAGCGGCGCCTGTATCTT
The DNA here is from genome assembly GCA_905234015.1 of uncultured Ruminococcus sp. Taxonomy (GTDB): domain Bacteria; phylum Bacillota; class Clostridia; order Oscillospirales; family Acutalibacteraceae; genus Ruminococcoides. The sequence goes on along the minus strand of CAJOFK010000019.1, from coordinate 7,310 downwards.
CCGTAACGCCGACCACCGGTTTTACCTGCCGCGGATTTTCCGCTGACTGAAACAGTGCATTTGACCGAAGCGGGCGGACTTATGTTTTCAGCCTTACCGTTAACGATATCGGAAGCGGAAATCTTAATTTCAGTGCTTCCGGGAGCAACAGACTTAAACCTCACCTTAAACAGCTCGGATTTTTTCTTCACCCGAATCCCGCCGGTGCAAAGGAAAATCACCTTTACCCTTTTACCTGAATCGACCGACCGTACCTTAATAAACTCGGTATCGGAATATGCTCTTCTGAAAGCGACGGCGGAGCTGTCGTAGCTCAGGGTGAACGTCCCGGCAGTTAGAACAGAGCCCGACTTAACGCATACAGAAACATCAAAAAGCCTGTTGTTATCTACACTTATCTTCTGAGAATAAAGCTTAATATCAAGGGAGCCTGCGCAAAAAACCGAAGTCATCAAAATAACAGCTGCAGCTAACAACGCGGATAATCGTTTCACGCAATCCCCTCCCTTAATAATCTTCGGTTTCATTTTAACATAAAATCGGAAAAAATGTAAAGCAGTTTCACTAAAGTATTTACGAAACATCAGATTTAAAATTATTTTTTGCAAATTTTGCCTTAAATATATTTTAAAAAAATACGCACAATACTATAGCAACGTAAAGTTGCGATTAAAACAATATTCAGAAAAGGAGAAAAACAGCTATGTCTAAGAGCAACATTGTTGTTCCCGAGGCTAAGGAAGCTCTCGAGCGCTTCAAGATGGAAGCAGCTAACGAGGTCGGCGTTCAAAACCATCTTTAAAAATCAAAAACCCCCATTTTATGCGGGTTTCAGGAACCCCAAAAAACGCCACAGAAGGCGTTCAAATACATCAAACAACCAAAAATACATAAAAATCGCTGTTTACTTAACTTCAAAAACAATAAAATAAGCACCTTAAAAGCTTGACTAATACACTCAATGGGTGTATTATATTAGTAAGAGGTGATATTATGACTATTCGTGATATGAGAACACAGCTCGGAGTTACACAGAGCGAGTTTGCGCAGCGATATAATATTCCGTTTCGCACTATTCAGAATTGGGAAACAGGGTTACGCAAGCCGCCCGAGTACATTATAAATCTATTAGAAAACCGAATAAAGGAAGATTTAGTAAACAGAAAAACCATAGCTTTACCTAAGTATGATTCACACAAGAGCGACCTTCCCCGGAGAAGTGACTATGTAGGCACGCTCTCTTGGCTTAAGGCAGTTCGTGAAAAACTCGGAGAAAATGTTGTGTTCGCTTTAGATGAAGCGTTAATGTGTCAAGGTAACTTTACAGGGCACAGCGAGGAATACATTGTGTGGGTTTACGGTGACGACTCTCTTACCCATTTTAACGGTGTCGTTGTACTTGGAAATAAAATCAGCCCATACAGTATCGAGGAAAAAAACGGACTAAAGTTTACTGATTTTAATAGAACTATATCTGACTCTCTTGCTAATGAAAATATTCTTGATATGCAAGGCATAACAGAAGCAGTCAGCCGATATTATTATTCACACAACGAAAGCTTTGACGGAATTTCCGTCGCTCCCGAATATCAAGATAGATTTGAATTATTAGCAGATGAAGCAATTGATTATTACACAAATTAGGAGGTCATTATGAATATTACAGCTGAAGAAAAGCTTATGTACGACATAATGAAATCAATATATGAAAGCGGTATCCCCATAGATTTTAAAGGTTCTATGGTTCTAAAAGCCTGCTTGATTGAAGCGGGTTATTCAGAGGAAACACGTCATACGGTTGATATTGACGCTAACTGGTATTCTGACTCAGCTCCTACCGCCGAGCAGATGACTGATTCGATACAACAAGCGATTGATAAAACGAATACTGATTTAGATGTTAGCATTTACAGAATGTACGGTCAAGGACGTTCGGCAGGTTTTGAGATAAAATATAAATCTACCGATGAAATTCTTTTTACAATGGATATAGATGTTAACCGTCCCGCAGTTCCTACACAAATTTATGAAGTAGCGGGAATAAGATTTAGGGGCGTCTCCCCTATTCAAATGATAGCCGATAAGCTTTCGGTCATATCAACCGATAAAGTTTTCCGAAGAATCAAGGATATTGTCGATTTATATTATCTTTCAAATGTATTCGATTTTAATATCGATGATATAAATCAGACTCTGAAAAACAGCGGAAGAACTCTCGAAAACTTTAACGGCTTCCTCAATCGCACCGATGAGTTAAAACACTCATATGAAAAATTCCGTTTTGCGGGTGATGTAAGCAAACCGCCGTTTGAAAAAGTTTATACTACCGTAAAAGAGTACATAAAAGATGTACTACCAACACAAACCGGTTAGTCAATAATACGTTTTTTAATCCGACAGCAGTTGCTGCCGGATTTCATTTATATATCTTTTTTGTCAAAAACCGCTATAACAGATTTCCTACCCAATGCTTTTCACTTGTTTCATTTTTAGCTCTTTCTAAATAGTATTGGTATTGCTCGTATTCTTTTATAACAGTTCTAATTTTTACAATATATCCAATCTCTAACAAATTATGGTTATAAAAAACGATATTAAATCATTAAAGTCTAAAATAGAATCGTTACAAAACGAAACTCCTGAACAACGCTATTTAAGGATGACAAAACAAACGAATAAATTTAAACAATGGCAAAAAAATGGCGAGCCAGATTTATCAAAACGAACCGCAGAAGCAAACAAACTTCTTCAGTCTGTTATAAATACTTATTTTTCAGATGAAATATCATTATAAATATTTAGTCTTTATAACCGTAATAGCTCTTTTTTACAATTAACATTGAATATTTAGCTATTCACACTCTAAAACTATCATCAAGGAGGATATTACATGCAACCAAACAAAACCGACAATATCATCCTTGATGATATTAAGTCACAGGAATACCAAATTGATAAGGTGATGTACAACGTCAATCGTATCTTCGGGGATAAAACAGTCAGAGATATTCTTCTGGAAAAATTATCCGGTGAGATAGCTCCGTTTATTAATTGAAAACTTTAATTTTTCATGATATACTGTTGTTGAAGTTAAGTAAACAGCAGTAGTTAAGGAGATGAAAACAGATGAATACTGCTGTTGCTTTAGCTGATATATATCTGAGATTATCACGCGAGGAAGCAACCTCAGGTGAATCTCAGAGTATATCGAACCAAAGAAATATTATAAGGCAATATTGCCTTGATAACCACATCACTATCGTCAAAGAATTTGTCGACGACGGATATTCGGGCTCTAATTTCACCAGACCCGGTTTTCAGAATATGCTGCACCATATCGACACAGGGCTTGTAAACACCGTTATCACCAAGGACTTATCAAGACTTGGCAGAGATATGAGTGAATCCAGCTACTACGCTGAAACCTATTTCCCCGAACACGATATTCACTATGTCGCAATCAGCGATAGCTTTGATTCCAACGAAGTGAATCTTATGGCTCCATTTCAGTTCGCTATGAATGATGTTTACCTGCGTGACTGTTCAAGAAAAATCAAGCAGGTAATCAAGCAGAAAAGGCAGCGTGGCGAATACTGTGCCTGTCCCCCGTTCGGATATATGCGCAATCCCAACGACCGTACAGGCATTATTCCCGATCCGAATACAGCGCCGATAGTTAAGCGCATATTTGAGCTTGCCGCAAAAGGTCATTCGGCTCACGCTATTGCAAATATTCTAACAGAAGAAGCCGCCATAACTCCGTTGAAATACAGGGTTTTACACCGCGACAAATTCTGCGAAAAAGGCGCCGCAAGGGCTACTGACGTTTGGAATCACACGACCATTAAGCGTATACTGAAAAATCAGGTTTATTTAGGTCACACGCTTCTCGGCAAAACCGCAAAGGCAAGTCTAAAATCAAAAAAGAAGGTTCAGCTTCCACGGGAGGATTGGGTTATTACCTACAATACGCACACACCCTTAGTCACTACGGAAGAATACGACACGGCTCAGTATTATATCGGAATGAACACAAAGAGCTGGAGCAAATATGATAACGTCAGAAAAAGCGTTTTCAACGGCATTATATTTTGCGAGCACTGCGGTTCAGCGCTATGTTCAGCCGGTTCTGTCTACAAAGGTGAGAGAGAAAAATACTGGTATCTTTCCTGCCTGAATATTCCGAAGCGGTCAGCCAACCATTGTGAGCGAGGCGCGAGAATCAAATACTCGGACTTGGTGGAAATAGTGAAGTCGGAGTTGAATTATTATATATCATTGAGCAAGGATGATATAGACGAGATAATCAAAGCCGCTGTAGAGAGCAATAAGAATAATGTTTATCAGGTAAAAAACAGCCTGCAAAGCATTGAAAAGAGATTAAATGATATTGATAAAATCATATTGAAGCTCTATAACGACAACGCTATGGGAAACATCAACGACGAGCAATTATCAACAATGCTTACAAATCTCAACAAGGAAGCTGCTTCCTTGAAAACGAGAGAAAAAGAAATCCGCGCAAAAGCCGATGATGTTTCAGTAGAGGATTCCTACAAGGCTTTTTTCAGCCTTATCGAAAGATACAATCATATTGATGAATTGACTCCCGAAATCGTCAGAACCTTTATCGAGCGAATTGAGGTCGGTGAGAAAATTCTGCCGGACGGATACAAGGTAGCTTCACATAGTATCCCCTACAGGCAGAATATCAAAATCACCTATCGGTTTATCGGGAATATCAGCAAAGATGAAAGGGCTTTTAATCAGGAAAAGTCACCATCAAAAATCGCATAGTTTTTGATGTGGTTGAACGCCGAGATAAAAAACGGTCAAAAACGCCAAAAACGGCTTAAAACCTGACAAAATTGATTGTTTTTTAAAATGTCTTTGAACGGCAAGAGAGGTAGGCGTTAACCTTAAGCAGGGCTACAACGGAGACCTCACATCCCGTCAGGCAGGTTCTGTCGGCGGTCAGATGGTTAACGTAATGTGGCACGTACGACAAGCAGAAATCATCAGAAATAATCAGACTTGTTATGATCACATGGAGAGGGTGATTTATACATACGGACTGGCAGTTTAATACACGAAAATCCGCATCAATAAGCCATTATTAGCATCACACATTGAAAAAACTCAGGGGACAGTCACGCAAGACTATCCCCTGAGTTTTTAGTTATACAATTCTTTTCATAGCAGATGAAAGAAAATCCTTATTCAGCAGAATTGCTTCTTGTATCATTTGAATATTCTCTAAATCAACTTAATATACTAATCACTTTTTGATAAATTTCTATATTAGAATAATAATTCGGTAAAAGTACCGTTCTTTTGATCAATTGACTCTGAATAACATGAGAATCATCCTCGTAGTTAGTCAGGTCAAATGACTGCTACTATGATTGATACCCACGAGCTTTATGCAGGTAATTTCTTGAATGATATTGACAACACCATAAGTATATATACTTAGGAAATAATAGCTATAGATGGACTTATACTCTCGGATTTGCAAAAGAATAATAGACAAAAAGATTGTAATATGATATAATCAAATTATCCTATTGAAAGGAGAGTTCCTATGTGTACCAAAAGTGAATTACAAATCATTCTGAACGAAATAGCCGATACCGCAAAAGAAACATTTGGCGAGCAGCTGGATTCCGTTATTCTTTACGGCTCCTACGCTCGGGGAGACTATACTCCGGAATCCGATGTGGATATTATGATCTTGGTCAAAGGAATCGCTCCCGAGGAACTGTGGAAGTACAGATCTTCTATCACCTCAAAATCATCCGAATTAGGTTTGGAATACAATCTCGTGATTGTTCCCCTGATCAAGGACGTTGATACCTTCAACAAGTATATGGGTGTATTACCGTTTTATCAAAATGTCGATAAGGAGGGTATCCGCATTGGAGCATGAATACAGAATAGAGCTTTCGAAAAGGCGGCTGGAGATTGCTCACGAAAGAATGAATACAGCCGGAATACTTTTAGATGCCGGAGATTACAAAGCTGTAGCCAACAGACTTTATTATGCAGTTTTCTCAGCGATGAGAGCTGTCCTTGCCTTGGATGGCTTTGACTCCAAAAAGCATTCCGGTATCATTGCGCGTTTCAGACAAAGCTATATTAAAACAGGGATTTTCAGTACCGAAATGTCAAAGATTATCGATGATCTGGAAGTTATCAGAGAAGACAGTGATTATGATGATTTTTATATCATCTCAAAAGAAGATGTCAAGATTCAATCTCAAAAGGCTGAACATTTTGGTTCCGAGGTTGAGAAGCATTTAGAAAAACAATATAATCAAGCATAGGACAGTTGCGCCCTTTATCAGGGTGCGGCTGTTTTTTGATTATTACCTCAAATGTATTAAATCAATAGCCTCAAAAGCATTAACCAATTTTATGCGAAGGAGCATACATATGACCGAAATCGAAACCATCGCCAGAGCGCAGATGTATTTGGAAAAGCTTGCTAATGGCGTGAATCCTCTGACGGATACGGAAGTAAATGAAACAGATGTGGTTAATAATGTGCGAATCTCCCGCTGTCTGTTCTATGTGTCAAGAATACTGAAACAGATCGTAGACAACAAAGGAAAGTTCAAGGTGGAAATGCCGGACAGAGCTGATTATACTGTCACGCCGGAACAGCTAAAGCAATTTGCTTTTTCGGAGCAACCGATCTCTGTTTCCGAGCTGACAAAACGACTAAATGATCTGGTGAATCCGCTGTATGTGAAAGAGCTAAAACGCGGTGTCATCACCGACTGGCTGACCGAGATCGGTATGTTGTCGGATTATATCGTCAATAACAAGACAAGAAAACGACCGACCACTCAGGGTATAAACATCGGTATCATCACCGAGGAGCGTACCAATCAGTACGGCACACCATACGAGGGCGTATTCTATAACCTCAATGCCCAGCATTTTATCATTGACAACATTGATACAATTATCGCTTTTAACTGTGAGAAAGCAAAAAATAAGAGGATCAACCTATGAAGCATTGGAAAAGTCTGTTTCGTAACATCATCCTCGAACGCGGATATGACTACTATATGCAGGGCTTGGTCGAGGATTATCAGGAGGATAACGGCGTTATCAACGCAACCGTCTGCGGCTCGGAGGATTATGAAGTCGATATCAAACTGGTAAACGGTAAGTTGGATGATGCATACTGCTCCTGCCCTTATGCCGAGGACGGCAACTACTGCAAGCATATGGCGGCTGTACTGTATGAGTATGAGGAGAAGCAAAGCAGGACACCTGAAACACAAACCGCCAAAAATAAT